>NZ_JBEPEQ010000006.1:0-83184 GCF_040300925.1 Micromonospora sp. NPDC000207 | reverse complement strand
CGCGAGGTTGGCCGCCCGGATCTCCAGCATCCCGGCGTCGTGCAGCGGCCCGGCGAGCAGGACCAACCCGAGCAGGGCCAACGCGGTCACCGCCAGCACCGGGTCGAACCCGGCGTCGAGGCGACGCGCGTACCCCACCAGGACGGCGGCGGCGACGAGTGTCGTCTCGGCCAGCACGTCGGCACCGGGCCGGACCCGTCGCTCCAGCGCGGCGGCGGCCAGTGCCACCACCGCGAGCGCCAACCCCCACCCGGTCGCGCCGGTGAACGCGACGACACCGAAGGCGACCAGGGCCCCACCGGTGGTCAGCACCCGAGCGGTCAGCTTTCTGACCAGGTCACCACGCATGTCACTCCGCTTTTCGGTCTCGCTGGGCCGGCCCGCCGCTGGACTGCTGTCGGAATCAGCCGGCGGTGGTCACTGCGGGCCGCTCCGACTGGGCCGGTACGGCCTGGGGAGCCGTCTCGCCCGGTGCCCGGCGTACGTCGATCACCTGACCGGTCAGCTCGGAGATCAGCACGTCCAGGGAGGCCTGGGCGACGGTCTCGGCGGCCAGGAGGGTGTTCTCCGGCTCCTCGCCGAACGCCCGGGTCCGCATCGGGGTGGCGGTCCGCTCCGGGTTGATGCAGTTGACCCGGATGCCCAGCTCGGCCCACTCGTCGGCCAGCGCCTGGGTCAGGTTGACCAGGGCGGCCTTGGTGGAGGAGTAGAGGGCGTACTGCGCCCGGCCCCGGGTGTAGGAGCTGGAGGTGTATAGCAGCAGCTGACCCTTGGTCTGCTGGAGGTACGGCAGGGACTGTCGGGCGATGGTGACCGGCCCGACGAAGTTGACCTGGAGGACCCGGTCCATCGTCTCCTCGTCCATCTCGGCGAGGGAGCCCTTCTCCAGGATCCCGGCGGTGACCACCACGTGGTCGATCCGGCCGGTGGCGTCGAAGGCGGTCTTGAGCGCCGCGGCGACGTCCTCGGCCTGCTCGACGTGGGTCCCGGTGCTGGAACGGCTGAACGGGAAGACCTGGGCGCCGTAGCGACGGGCCAGCTCGGTCAGCTCGTGGCCGATGCCGTAGCTGCCGCCGAAGACCACGATCGTCCGCCCGGACAGCTCCTCGGTGTAGCTGCGCGGGTCGGTCTGCCGGGGCACCTGGGCGGCGGCCAGCTGGAAGAGCTTGTCCGCCAGGTGCACGTCCACCGGGTGGGTGACCTTGATGTTCTCGTCGGAACCGTCGATCACCTTGATCGGGGTGCCGGGCAGGTAGCGCAGCACCACCCCGCAGTCGTCGGTGGCGGCGAAGTCCGGGTCCCCGGCGGCCCGCCGGTACGCCTCCCGGATGGTGCCCGACCGGAACGCCTGAGGGGTCTGCCCCCGACGCAGCCGGGAACGGACCGGGATGTCGGTGATGCACTCGTTCTCGTCGACCTGGACGATCGTGTCGGCGGACGGGATGGCCACGTCCACCGCCTCGTAGGTCCAGAGCGCGTTGACGCACTCCCTGACGATCCGGCCGCTGACCAGCGGGCGGACCGCGTCGTGGAAGAGGATGTTGACGTCGCCCTCGCCCACCGCGTCCAGGGCGATCCGGGTGGTGTCGTTGCGGGTCCCGCCGCCCTCGATGACCTTGGTGACCTTGCGGAAGCCGGCCTTGTCGACGATCGCCTGGGCCTGCGGTACGTGACCGGTGGCCATCAGGACGACGACCTCGTCGATCTCCGGGGCGGCCTCGAAGACGGCCAGGGTGTGCTCGATGATCGGCTTACCGGCGATCTTCAGCAGCTGCTTCGGGATGCCCAGGCCGAGGCGGGTCCCGGTACCGCCCGCCAGCACCACCGCCACCGTCCGCGAAGGTCGCCACGGCGTCGCCGCCTCGTCGGTGGCGTCCGGGCCAGTGGTGTGGTCCTGCGTCATTGCCGATCCTCACTTCCGGGAAAAACTGACGGTGGGTGACGTCCGGGGTACGCCCGGATGAACCTTAACGCGGCCACCGCGCCGCCTCGGTCGGGCGGCGCGGTGGACGATACCGGGCGGATGCCGTACGGACGACGGGACTCTACTTGCCGTTCACGAAGGCCTCATAGGCCCGGATGACGTCCGCGGTCGGGCCATCCATCTTGAGAACGCCCGATTCCAGCCAGATGGTCCGTTCGCACGTGTCCCGCACCGAGGAGAGCTGGTGGCTGACCAGGAACACCGTCCCCGCGCCCTCCCGCAGCTCCCGGACCCGCTGCTCGCTGCGCTTGCGGAACCCCTTGTCGCCGGTGGCCAGCGCCTCGTCGATCAGCAGCACGTCGTGCTTCTTCGCCGCCGCGATCGAGAACCGCAGTCGGGCCGACATGCCCGAGGAGTAGGTCCGCATCGGCAGCGAGGCGAAGTCGCCGCGCTGGTTGATCCCGGAGAACTCGATGATCTCCGGGGTCTGCCGCTCGACGTCGGCGGGGGACATGCCCATCGCCAGGCAGCCGAGCGCGACGTTGCGCTCGCCGGAGAGGTCGTTGAGCAGCGCGGCGTTCACCCCGAGCAGGGACGGCTGCCCCTGGGTGTAGACCGCCCCCTGGTTCACGGGCAGCAGTCCGGCGATCGCCCGCAGGAGTGTCGACTTGCCCGATCCGTTGCTGCCGATCAGGCCGATCGCCTCGCCCCGGTACGCGGTGAAGCTGACCCCCTTGACCGCGTGCACCTCGCGTACCTGCGGTGACGAGGTGCGCGAGACGATCCGCTTCAGGGCGGCCACCGGGCTGGAGCCGGAGCCGGCCCCCTTGTGCACCCGGTAGACCACGTGGGCGTCGTCCACCACCACCGTCGGGATGCGGTCCTGCACCCGGGGGAGAGTGAGGGTGACGTCGTTGGAGTTCTCGAGCTGCTGCTCGATGACGTTCTCAACCACGGCCGTACTCCTGTTCGCCGCGCCAGAAGTAGATGAAACCACCGACGCCCATCACGAGCGCCCACCCGATCGCCACCAGCCAGAGCTGGGTCAGGGAGGAGTTCAGCAGCGGTGCCGACTCCAGCAGGGAGACCCGCGCCAGCTCGATGTAGACCAGCGCCGGGTTCAGCTCGACCAGTCGGGCCGCCCAGCCGGGCAGGCTCTGCTCGAAGAGGGTGACGCTGTAGAGCACCCCGGAGCCGTACATCCAGGCCCGCAGGAGGAAGGGCATCACCTGCTTGAGGTCGGTGACCTTGGCACCCAGCCGGGCCACCCCCATGGTCAGGCCGGCGTTGAACACCGCCTGGCAGAGCACCGTGGGCACCAGGAGCAGCCACTCCCAGGTGAGCGGCTCGCCGGTGACCAGGACGATGCAGACCAGCACCACCATCGCGCCCATCAGCTGCTGGAGCTGGGTGAGGACGACGGCCAGCGGCAGGCAGGCCCGGGGGAAGTGCAGCGCCCGGATCAGCCCGAGGTTGCTGGTGATCGACTGGGTGCCGTTCTGCACCGCCGTCTGGGTGAAGTTGAAGATGAACAACCCGGTGGTGAGGTAGGCGATGAAGTTCGGCACCCGGTTCTGTTCGAGCACGATGCCGAAGATCAGGTAGTAGACCGCCGCGTTCGTCAGCGGGGTGAGCACCTGCCACAGCTGCCCCAGCTTCGCGTTGCTGAACGAGGCGAGGAGCTTGGCGTTGGCGTACGCGGCGATGAAGTGCCGGTAGGACCAGAGCCGGCGGGCGTACTCGCCCAGCTGCGGCCGTTCACCGGCGACCCGAAGCCCGTGCCGGGCGGCCAGCTGCGCCTGGGTGAGGCCGGAATCGGGGTCGGCCAGCGCGGTGTTGGCCATTGGTGGGGCGCTCCGATCTCTTGTGCCGACGGGGTGCGCGTGGCGACGGGGCCAAGCGTGGGAGAGGACCAAGCGTGACCGAGTGGAGCGCCGCCTCGTCGCTGCGTGGACGGTAGTCGAAATAACGTCGGGACGCAACCGTATCGTCGTTGCGCTACATTGGGTGGCGTGACAGGTGAGAAGAGGGCGATGTGACAGCGCCGGAAGAGGCGCAGGTCGGGACCGGGAAGCGACGCGCGCCCGCCGGCGCGGCGGTGCTCCGCAAGGACATAACGTCCGCCATCCGGCGGGCTCTGATGCACGAACTGGCCGCCGTCGGATACGGCCGACTCTCGATCGAGGCGGTCGCCCGCCGCGCCGGGGTGAGCAAGACGGCGATCTACCGGCGCTGGAGTTCCAAGCTCGAACTCGTGCTGGAGATCGTCTCCGCCAGCGCCGGACGCAAGCTGCCCACCCTCGACACCGGCAGCCTCCGGGGCGACCTGCACCTGCTCTTCGGGGTGGTGGTGCACGCGCTCGGCCACCCCCTGGCCGCGCAGATCATCCCGGACCTGCTCGCCGAGGCGGCCCGCAACCCGCAGATCGACGAGACGCTCCAACAGGTGCTGCGCAGCCGGCAACAGGAGTTCGGCGGGCGACTGGTCGGGCGGGCTGTCGAACGCGGCGAACTGCCACCGGACACCGACCCGGACCTGGCTGTCGACCTGGTCGCCGGTCCGCTCTACTGGCGGCTCGCCATCGCCCGGACCCCGCTCACCGACGCCTACCTGGACTCCCTGGTCGACACGGTGATCACCGCCCTGGGCGGATCCGCCACCGGGACCCGCCCGCCCGGGGCCACCGTTCCCGCCGCCCGCAGCTGACCACCTGACGAGCCCGTCGGGTCGACCCGGAGCACGAACCTGTCGCACCGGTGTCCGGCTCAGTGGGCGTCGGCGATCGGCAACCGGGACACGATGTGCCGGGCGATCTCCAGGGAGCTGGTCGCCGCCGGGGACGGCGCGTTGAGCACGTGTACCTGCCGGGGCGCCTCGACGATCAGGAAGTCGTCCACCAGCGAGCCGTCCGGACGGATCGCCTGTGCGCGTACCCCCGCCCCGGCGCGGACGATGTCCGCCCCGGTCAGCTCCGGCACCAGGCGGGCCAGGCTGGCCGCGAACCGCTTACGCGACAGCGACCGGGCGACCTCGGTCATGCCGTACCGGTAGTGCCGGCGACCCAGCGCCCACAGCCCCCGGTACGACAGCTCGTCCCAGACGTCGCGGAGGTCGAAACGCCCCCAGGAGTAGCCCTCCCGGGCGGTGGCCAGCACCGCGTTCGGGCCGGCGTGCACGCTCCCGTCGACCATCCGGGTCAGGTGCACCCCGAGGAACGGGAACTGCGGGTCCGGGACCGGGTAGATCAGCCCCCGGACCAGGTCCCGGCGCTGCTCGGTCAGTTCGTAGTACTCGCCCCGGAACGGCACGATCCGCACCGGCGTCGACACCCCGGCCAGCCGGGAGATCCGGTCGGCGTGCAGCCCGGCACAGTTGATCAGGACGTCCGCGACCACCTCGCCGCCGGTGGTGGTCACCACCACCTCGTCGCCCCGGTCGGCCACCCCGGTCACCTCGGTGCCGGTGCGCAGCTGCGCCCCACCGGCGGCGAGCAGGTCGGCGAGGGTGCGGCAGACGGCGGCGAAGTCGACGATCCCGGTCGAGGCGACGTGCAGGGCGGCGACCGCCGCGACGTGCGGCTCGTACTCGGCCGTCTCCGCCGGGTCGAGGAGCCGGACCGGGAGGCCGTTGGCCAGGGCCCGCTGGTGCAGGTCGTGCAGGCGGGGCAGCTCGGCCGGGTCGGTGGCCACGATCAACTTCCCGCAGACCTGGTACGCCAGCCCGTGCTCCCGGCAGAACTCCACCATCGAGGCGCTGCCGGCCCGGCACAGGGTGGCCTTGAGGCTCCCCGGCTGGTAGTAGACACCGGCGTGGATGACCCCCGAGTTGTGCCCGGTCTGGTGGGCCGCCCAGCCGGCCTCCTTCTCCAGCACCGTCACCTGGTCGTCCGGGCGCTCGGTCAGCAACCGGTGCGCCACGGCCAGGCCGACGATTCCGCCGCCGACGACCACGAACCTCGTCATCTTCACTCCCCTGCGCTCCGACGCCCGGCCGGAACCGCGCAGCGATGGTAGCGAAGACGGTTCACCCGCCCGATTCGCGCCCGATGCCTGCCGTTCCCCTAGACTGCTGCGGGTCCCGTCGCACAGGAGTCACATGTCTGAGGTCATCGCGCTCGGTCAGCCCACGGTCGGCGAGGCCGAACTCGCCGCCATCGCCGAGGTCTTCGCCTCCGGCTGGCTGGCGGGCGCCGGTCCCACCTGCCGTCGTTTCGAGGAACGGTTCGCCGCCGCCGCCGGCACCCGACACGCCCTCGCCACCGCCAACTGCGGGTCCGCCCTGCACCTGGCGCTGCTCACCCTCGGGGTGCGCCCCGGCGACGAGGTGATCGTCGCCGACTACACCTTCCCCGCCACCGGACACTCGGTGCTCTGGGCGGGGGCGAAGCCGGTCTTCGCCGACGTCCGGCCGGACACCTGGACCGTCGACCCGGCCGCCGTCGAGGCGGCGATCACGCCTCGTACCGTCGGGGTGATCGCCGTCGACGCGTTCGGGCAGCCTGCCGACTACGACGAGTTGCGGGCGATCGTCGACAGGCACAAGCTCTTCCTGGTCGAGGACGCCGCCTGCTCGGCCGGTGCCACCTACCGGGGGCGGGCCGCCGGGAGCCTCGCCGACGTCGCCACGTTCAGCTTCCACGGCCGCAAGGGCATCACCGCAGGGGAGGGCGGGGCGTTCGTCACCGACTCCGACGACCTCGCCGCGCACGCCCGCAAGCTGCACAGCTACGGGGTGGAGGGGGCCCTCACCCGGGCCGAGCTGTCCCACCTGCCGATCCCCACCTTCACCGAGCTGGGCTACAACTACCGGCTCTCCGACATCTCCGCCGCGATCATGCTGGCCCAGCTGGACCGGTTGCCGCAGCTGCTGGCCGCCAAGCGCCGGACCGCCGCCCGCTACGGGGAGCTGCTCGCCGACCACGAGCTGATCACCACCCCGTTCCAGGCCCCGGACCGGGAACACCCGTGGCAGTCGTACGTCGTCACCCTCGACCCGGCCGTGGACCGGGGGGCGGTGGCGCTGGCCCTGCGGGAGCGGGGGGTCCAGTGCACCTTCGGCACGTACGCCTCGCACCTGCAACCGCTGTACGGGCCGACCGATCCCTGCCCCGTCTCGGCGGACCTGTTCGCCCGGCACCTCGCGATTCCGATGCACGCCAACCTCACCGACGCCCAGGTCGAGACCGTCGCGGCCACGCTGGCCGACGTCGTCGACGCCACGGCCGTCGGCCGCTGACCTCCCCCAGGAAGGACATCGTCCGTCATGTCTAAGCAGACCGTCTTCATCACCGGTGGCGCCGGTTTCATCGGGCTGCACGTGGTGCCGCTGCTGTTGGACAAGGGATACCGGGTTCGCATCTTCGACAACATGTTCCGGGGCGACCGGGACAAGGTCGCCGAGCTGGTGGCCACCGGTGACGTCGAGCTGATCGACCAGGACGTCCGCTACGGCGGTGCGGTGCACGCGGCCATGAAGGGCTGCGAGTACGTGATCCACCTCGCCGCGGTCTCGATCAACAAGAGCCAGGCCGACCCGTACGAGTCGGTCGACATCAACATGGTGGGCAACCACAACGTCTTCGCCGCCGCCGCCGACCACGGGGTGAAGCGGGTGGTCTACGCCTCGTCCGCGTCGGTCTACGGCGACCCGCAGAAGCTGCCGATGCACGAGGACGACAGGCTCGACCCGCTGACCCCGTACTGCATCGCCAAGCGGGCCGGGGAGGACCTGCTCGGCTTCTACCAGCGCAGCAAGGGGCTGAACTGGATCGCCCTGCGGTTCTTCAACGTGTACGGGCCGGGGCAGAAGCCGACCGCGTACTACACCTCGGTGATCAACCACTTCGTCAAGCGGCTCAAGACGGGCCAGCCGCCGGTCATCGACGGCAAGGGCGAGCAGTCGATGGACTTCATCCACGTCCACGACATCGCCCGCTCCGTGGTCGCCGCGATGGAGGCCGAGCAGGGCAACGTCCCGGTCAACATCGGCACCGGGATCGACACCTCGGTCGCCACCCTCGCCGAGATCCTGATCAAGGCCGTCGGGGTGGACGTCGAGCCGCAGTTCAACCCGCGCGAGGTGCTGGTCAGCCGGCGGGCTGCCGACATCACCCGGGCCCGCGAGGTGCTCGGCTGGGAGCCGACCATCACCGTCGGGGACGGGATGACCGACCTGATCAAGACCGAGGTGGCGTGACCACGGCCTCGACCCCCGGCGACCCGCCGCATGGCGGGTTGCCGGCCAACCCGTACCACCCGCACGCCTGGGTGATCGGTGAACCGGTGATCGGTGAAGGCACCTGGATCGGTGCCTTCACCGTCATCGACGGCTCGGGCGGGCTGACCATCGGAGCCGGCTGCGACATCAGCTGCGGTGCGCAGATCTACACCCACTCCAGTGCCCGGCGGTGCGTCTCCGGCCGGGCGTACCCCGAGGTCGACCGCGCCCCGGTGGTGATCGGCGACCGGGTCTTCATCGGTGCCAACGCCACGGTCCTGATGGGCGTGACCATCGGGGACGGCGCGGTGGTCGGTGCCGGTGCGGTGGTCACCCGGGACGTACCTGCCGCAACGGTCGTGGCGGGGGTGCCGGCCCAGGTGGTCTCCACAGTCGAGGTGGACGGGGACGACGTCCGGTTCGTCGCCGCGCGGGACAGCTAGGAGCTTCCAGTCGTGCGTATCGCAGTCGTCAACAACTTCTTCCCGCCCCGGCCCGGGGGGAGTTCCCACCTGGCCGAGTCGCTCGCCCGGGGTTACGCCGCCGCCGGTCACCAGGTCCTCGTGCTCACGGCGGCCTACCAGGACGCCCCGTCCCACGAGGAGCGCGACGGCCTGCGCATCGTCCGGCTCCCGGCCTGGATGCTGCCGCAGACCCGCCTCGCGGTGAGCTTCGACATCTCCTTCGCCAGCCGCCCGAGCCTGCTGCGGCGGGTCCGTACGCTGCTCGACGAGTTCGCCCCGGACGTCATCCACCAGCACGGCCAGTTCTTCGACCTGACCTGGGCCACGTCGCTGTACGCCCGCCGCCGTCGGGTGCCGGTGCTGCTGTCGGTGCACACCCGGCTGGAGAACCCGGTGGCCCGGTACGCGAAGGTGTTCCGCTCGTTGGACGCCCTGCTGGTGAAGCCGTTCATGCGCCGGTCCCGGCCCCGGATCGTGGTGATGGACGTCCTCATGCAGGAGTACATCGAGGCCCGGTACCGGGGTGCCTACTCCGGCCTGGTGCCGATCCCGGTCGGGGTGGACCCGGACTGGGTGGTCGGCGGCAACGGCGAGCGGGTCCGGGAACGCCACGGTCTGGGCGGGTCGCCGGTGATCCTGTCGGTGGGGCACGTGATCCCGCTGCGGGACCGGGTGGCGCTGGTGGAGGCGCTGCCCCGGGTGCTGGCGGCGGTGCCGGACGCGAAGCTGCTGATCTGCGGGCACGTCTACTACCAGATGTTCGCCGAACGGGCCCGGGACCTCGGGGTCGAGCACGCGGTGATCGCGGTGGGCAAGATCGCCAAGAGTGACGTCCCGGACTACCTGGCCGCCGCCACGGTGGAGTCCCACGAGCAGGGCATCGGCATGGGCACCGCCACCCTGGAGGCGATGGCGGCCGGGGTGCCTGTGGTGGCCCCGGCCCGACCGGACAACTTCCCCGGCATCGCCCTGCGCGACGGGGAGAACGTCCTGCTCTGTGCCCCCGGTGACGTCTCCGCCCTGGCGGATCGACTGGTCAGCGCCCTGACCGATCCGGGCCGGGCCAAGCAGGTGGGGTTGGCCGGGCAGGCCCTCGTGCACTCCCACTTCAGCCTCGACCGGGTGCTCGACCGGCACCTCACGGTGCTCACCGGGATGGCCGCCGAACGCCGCCGCTGAGACGTACCGCCGACCGTCGACGCGGAACCCGGCGTCGACGGTCGGGCACGTGCCCGTCGTACTCCGTTCACCCACCCGCAAGGCGTACGCCGTAGCTTGGCCCGGCGGTCCCCGGTGTCCCGATGCCGGTGCTGCGTCGACCTCACCGTCGACGCGGACCGTGACCGTCGGCGGCAACGAGCAACGGAGATCCACGACCATGACCCTCAGCGACCGGCTGCGCGCAGTCTTCGTCGACGCCCTCGAACTGCCTGGGGACGTCGACGTCGAGAACCTCACGTACCGCGACATCGAGCAGTGGGACTCCCTCGGCCACATGACCCTGGTCGCCGCCGTCGAGGACGAGTTCGACGTCCAGTTGGAGACCGACCAGGTAATCGACCTGAGCAGCTTCAAGGTCGCCCTCGACATGCTGCGGGGTCTCGGCGTCGATGAGTGAGCTGACCGGACGGGTCGCGCTGGTCACCGGGGGGACCCGGGGGATCGGCGCGGCCACCGCGCGGGCGTTGGCGCGGGCGGGGGCGACAGTCGTCGTCACCGGGCGCGACGCGGGCCGGGCGGCGGAGTCCGCCGGGGAGTTCGGCGGGTACGGCCTCGCGCTGGACGTCGGCGACTTCGACGCGGTCGGGGCACTGGTCAGGCAGGTCGTCTCCGACCACGGTGGCCTCGACGTCCTGGTCGCCAACGCCGGGATCATGGACACCGGTCTGCTCGGCATGATCCGGGCCGACGACGTCCGGCGGACCCTCGACGTCAACGTCGCCGGCACCGTCGCGGCGGTCCAGGCGGCCGGTCGGGCGATGGCCCGTCGACGTCGTGACGCCGACGGCACCGAACGTCGGGGCGGGTCGATGGTGCTGCTGGCCTCGGTGGTCGGCACCTTCGGTGCCGCCGGACAGTCCGTCTACGCCGCGTCGAAGGCGGCGGTCGCCGCACTGGCCCGCTCCGCCGCCCGCGAGCTGGGTCCCCGGGGCGTACGGGTCAACGCGGTGGCACCCGGCGTGATCCGTACCGACCTCACCGCCGCCCTGCCGACGGAGGTGCTCGACCGGCAGGCCGTGGCGGCGGCACTGGGACGGCTGGGCGACGCCGAGGAGGTGGCCGACGTGATCCGGTTCCTCGCCGGGGACGGCGCCCGGTACGTCACCGGTCAGGTCCTCGGGGTCGACGGAGGGCTCGTCCCATGACGCTCGTCGCGCCCTCGGCCCGACTCGTCGACGCCGCCACCGGTGCGGTCCTGGCCGGGGCCGACCTGACAGCCGCACTGTCCCGGGCGGCGACCGCCTACGCCGCCCTGCCGTCGGGGGTCGTCTTCGCCCGTAGCGGCACCACCGTCGAGGCGGTGCTGCGCTTCGCCGCAGCGTTCGGGGCCGGCCGTCCGGTGGCTCCCCTCGACCCGGGGCTGGACCCGGCGGTCCTCGCCGACTTCGTCGACAGGTTCGCCCCGGCCGCCGTCGTGGGACTGGCCGAGGGGGGAGCCGGGACGCAGGCCGGTGACCCGCCGAAGGGCTACCGTACGGCCACCGACGGGGTGCTCGGCCCGATCTGGGTGCGGGACGCCGAACCGGCCGAGCCGCCCCACCCCGACCTGGCCGTCCTGCTCGCCACCTCCGGTTCCACGGGGGACCCGAAGTTCGTCAGGCTCTCCCGGGACGCGGTCCTCGCCAACGCGGCAGCCATCGGGACGGCCCTGCGGATCGGCCGGACCGAGGTGGCCCCGACCAACCTGCCCCTGTGCTACAGCTTCGGGATGTCGGTGGTGACCAGCCACCTCGCGGCCGGGGCGACGGTGCTGGCGGTCGAGGGCGGGGTGTTGGCCCGGGAGTTCTGGGCGGCGGTGGCCGAGTACGGAGCGACGTCGCTGGCCGGGGTGCCCCACCACTACGAGATGCTGCACCGGATCCGGTGGAGCCCGGCGGGGTACCCGTCGCTGCGGACCCTCACCCAGGCCGGTGGCCGACTGCGCGACGAGATCATCCTGGCCTTCCACGAGAAGATCGACGCCGTGGGCGGTCGGTTCCACGTGATGTGGGGGTGCACCGAGGCGGCACCCCGGATGAGCACCCTGCCGGCCGGGGCGTTGCCCGAGCGGGTCGGCTCGGTCGGCCCCGCGCTGACCGGGGGCGCGTTCACAGTCCTGGACCCGGACGGGGTCGAGACAGGCGCGCCCGACGTCGTCGGGGAGGTGGTCTACCGCGGCCCCAACGTGATGATGGGGTACGCCGAACACGCCGCCGACCTGGCTCGGGGGGACGACCAGGGCGGGGTGCTGCGCACCGGTGACCTCGGTCTGGTCGACGTCGACGGGTTCGTCTGGCTGCGTGGCCGACTCAGTCGGTTCGGCAAGGTCTTCGGGATCCGGGTGAACCTGTACGACGTCGAGGAGCTGGTCCGCGACCGGGGACCGGTGGCCGCCGTCTCCGGCCCGGACCGGGTGGTCGTCTTCGTCGAGGGGATCGACGCCGCAGGAGCCCGGGAGGTGGCGGGCCGGCTGTCCGAACGGCTCCGGATGCACCGCACCGGTTTCGACGTCAGGGACGTGGACCGGCTGCCCCGACTCCCCAACGGCAAGATCGACTACCGCAGTCTGGAGGCGCGGGTATGAGCCTGTTCACCCTCGGCCAGGCCGAACGGGAGGCCCGGCTCCTGCCGGAGCTGATCGAGTTGACCGAGCACCACCGGTCCCACAGCCCGGAGTACGCCCGCCTTCTCGCCGCCCTGGGTCACCGACCCGGTCGCCGGTACGAGCGGGTGGCTGACCTGCCGTGGCTACCGGTCCGGCTCTTCAAGCACCACGTGCTCAAGAGCATCGGCGACGACGAGGTGTTCAAGGTGCTCACCTCCTCCGGCACCACCGGGGAGGTCAGTCGGATCCACCTGGACAAGGACGCCGCCTCGACGCAGCAGCGGATGCTCAGCGCCACGATGCGTACCGTCCTCGGGACGCGGCGGTTGCCGATGCTGCTCGTCGACACGAAGGCGCTCTTCGCCGACAGGCGTTCCTTCTCGGCCCGGGGTGCCGGGGTCCTCGGCATGATGAACTTCGGCCGGGACCACACCTTCCTCCTCGACGGGCAGGAACGTCCCGACCTCGACGCCGTCCGGGGGTTCCTCGGCCGGTACGGGAGCGAGCCGTTCCTGATCTTCGGCTTCACCTTCATGACCTGGCTCTACCTCTACGACCTGGCCCGCACCCACCGGCTCGACCTGAGCAACGGCATCCTGATCCACAGCGGCGGTTGGAAGAAGCTCGCCGACCGGGCGGTGGACAACGCCGAGTTCCGCCGCCGGTTCGCCGAGGAGACGGGACTGCGTCGGATCCACGACTTCTACGGCATGGTGGAGCAGATCGGGCTGACCTTCCTGGAGGGGCCGGACGGCGGGGGGCTCTACTGCCCCGACTTCTCCGACGTCATCGTCAGGGACCCGCGCACCTGGGAGCCGGTGCCGGTGGGCACCCCCGGGGTGGTGCAGGTGGTCAGCACGCTGCCCCGGTCGTACCCGGGTCACCTGCTGCTCACCGAGGACCGGGGGGTGGTGCACGGCGTCGACGACGGCGTCTGGCCGGGCCGGAGGTTCTCGATCCTGGGCCGACTGCCCCGCGCCGAGGCGCGCGGATGCAGCGACACCTTCGCGGCGGCGGCATGAACGAGCGTGACGAGCGAATCGTCGGGGTCGGTCCTCGTGGCGACGCCGGAGCGCAGCGAGGTGGCGGCACGAGCGAGCGCAGCGAGGTGGGGCAGCGGTTTCCGGCGGGTGACCCGGTGACCGCCGCGGAGCTGCTGGCCGCCGTACGGGCCGCTCCGACCGGCGGACCGCTCACCGTCGGGGACGACCGGGTGGTGGAGTTCCTGGTGGCGTTCGCCCGTCGACTGCTTCGTCCGGCGGTGGCCCGCCGGTATCCGGAGCTGGCGTCGCTGGGCTTCTTCCTGCGCCGGGGCGAGCTGGCCGCAGCCCTGGCCCGGGTCGCCGAGGAGCCCGGTCACCTGCGGTTCCCCCGGGGTCTGGTGTTCCACGTGCCACCTGCCAACGTGGACACCATCTTCGTCTACTCGTGGGCGTTGGCGGCGTTGGCCGGGAACGCCAACGTGGTCCGGATCTCCTCCCGGTCGGCAGGGGCGGCGGACGCGGTCCTGGACGCCCTGAACGAGACCCTCGCCGACGCCCATCCGGCGGTCCGGCAGACCCAGCGGATGGTGACGTACGGCCGGGACGACGCGGTCACCGGTGTGTTGTCGGCCGCCGCCGACCTCCGGGTGATCTGGGGTGGGGACGCCTCGGTGGGTGACCTGCGTCGGCATCCACTGGCCCCGCACGCCCGGGACGTCACCTTCCCGGACCGGTCGTCCTTCGCGGTGATCGACGTCGCCGGGTGGTGGGCCGCCGACGAGGCCCGCCGGGACGCCGTCGCGGTGGGCCTCTACAACGACGCGTACTGGTTCGACCAGGCGGCCTGCTCGTCTCCCCGGGCGGTCTACTGGGTGGGGACGGTGCGGGAGACCCCGGACGCGCAGGCCGACCTGCTGGCCCGGTTGCGCCGGGTGCTCGACGACCGGCGGCCGGAGGTCGACGCGGCGATGGCGGTGCAGAAGCGGGTCGCCACCTACGGTCTGGCGCTGACCGGGGTGGCGACCGGGGTCCGGTTCGATGGAAACGACCTGGCCACCGTCGACCTCGCCGACCCCGCCGACCTGCCCCGCCGGTGGCTCGGGGTGGGCACCTTCCCGCAGGCCCGGGTCGACACCCTGGCCGATGTAGCCCCGGTGGTGGTCCGGCGCGACCAGACCGTCACCCACTTCGGGTTCGACCCGGCGCAGCTCGTCGCCTTCGCCCGGGCCGTGGGGGGCGCGGGCATCGACAGGCTGGTGCCGATCGGGGAGGCGTTGACCTTCGCCGCCGTCTGGGACGGCTTCGACCTGCTGCGGGAGTTCACCCGGATCACCACGATCACCACCCGGTGACCGGCGTCGGGGTGGGTCAGCCCCTGTCGACGCCGGTGGCGACCACGTCGGGGGTGGTGCCGCGCAGTTGGCGTACCCCGGAGAGGGCGGCGACCCCGGCGGCCAGCACGTCGGCGATGGTGAAGATCAGCCGGGACGCCAGGGCGATGCCCAGCGCCGCGCCGACGCCACCGTCGTCGAGCAGGAACGGGGCGAGGGCCGCCACCAGGACCGCCTCCCGTACGCCGAGCCCGGAGGGGGAGACGAAGGCGAACATCCCCACCGTCATCGCGACGGCGAACGCGCCCACGCACCGGACCAGCCCCTCGAACCCGGGGGTGGCCTGCGCGTTGGCGAGCAACCACAGGTGTACGCCGAAGAGGCTGTAACCGAGTGCCGTCCACCCGATCACCCTGAGTACGCCGGACCAGCTGAGGCGTCGTTCCAGGGGCGGGCGTCGCAGCAGCCGCAGGACGAGCTGGACCAGGGCGGTGAGGACCCGGGGCACCGCGCAGAGCAGGGCGATCGGGAGAAGGATCGCCATGATCACCAGGGCGACCCGGACCGAGTCGGCGTACTCCGAGCCACTGCCGACGGCTTCCCGTAGCGAGGGCAGGCCGATCACGCCCAGGCCCAGCGCCGTGGTCACCCCGAGTCCGACGGTGATCAGGGTGGCGAGGAAGGCCCGGGGGCGGGGCAGCCCGGCCCGGCGGCTCAACTCGATCTGGAGGACGTACGCCCAGACGCTGCCGGGGATGTACTTGCCGAGCTGACCCACCAGGCAGATCCGCAGGGCAGCGCCGACGGAGACCCGGTGTTCCAGGTCGGCGACGGCGGCCCGCCAGGCCATGGTGTTCGCCACCATGCCGAGCAGCGCGGCGAGCACCGACAGTGCCACCGACGACCAGGCCAGCCCGAGCCAGGTCTCGCGCACCTGCGGCCACTGGTCGACGACGCTCCAGGTCATCCCGACCACGATGGCGAGGATCACCACCACCCGTACGGCCAGGTTGACCCAGCGCCGGGTGGGGCTCGTGGGTGTCGTGGTGTCCGGTGCGGTGGTCGACGTCGGTTCGACGTCGCCGCGAGCGGTGGTATCTACCACGTGTCACCTGCCTGGGTGTCGGGTCGTCCGCTGTCCGGGGAGAGCATGTGGGGGCCGGGCAGCGAGGCATCACCCTAGCCGACGTTCCGTCGCCCCGCTCGGCCGACGTGAGGCCCTCCGGCCCACCGCCGGTGGCCCCCGTGTTGCATAGGATTCGGCCGGTGTCTAACGTCTGAACGCTCACCCCGCACCCCCCGAGGAGACCGAAGCGTGATCCCCATCTCCGTCGTCAAGCTCGACGAGGCGGCCGAACAGTTGGCAGTCGAGGTGATCCGGTCGGGCGTCCTGGCGCAGGGGCCGATGGTGGCGCGGCTGGAGCGCGAGTTCGCGGCGCTGGTCGGCGTGGAGCACGCGGTGGCGGTGAACAACGGCACCACGGCGCTGGTGGCCGCGTTGGAGGTGCTGGACCTCCAGCCCGGTGACGAGGTCGTCACCAGCCCGTTCACCTTCGTCGCCACCCTCAACGCGATCATCGAGGCCGGGGCGACGGCCCGGTTCGCCGACATCCGCGAGGACGACTTCTGCCTGGACCCGGCGGCGTTGTCGGCCGCGATCGGCCCGCGTACCCGGGTGGTCCTGCCGGTGCACCTGTACGGCCAGGCCGCCGACATGGCGGCGATCACCGCGCTGACCCGGGAGCACGGGCTCGGGCTGGTCGAGGACACCGCCCAGTCGCTCGGTGCCACAGTCGACGGGCGCGGCGCTGGCAGTTTCGGCCTCGGCACGTTCTCGCTCTACGCCACCAAGAACCTCACCACCGGTGAGGGCGGGATGATCACCACCGACGACGACCTGCTCGCCGACCGGCTGCGGATCCTGCGCAACCAGGGCATGCGCCAGCGCTACCAGTACGAGGTGGCGGGACACAACTACCGGTTGACCGACCTGCAGGCCGCCCTCGGCATCCCGCAGCTGGCCGGGTACGCCGACAACGTGGCGCGGCGGCGGGACAACGCGGCCCGGCTGACCGCCGGCCTGGCCGACGTGCCGGGTCTGCGGCTGCCCGCCGAGCTGCCCGGCCGACGGCACGTCTGGCACCAGTACACGGTGCTGGTCACCGAGGCGGCCGAGGTCGACCGCGACGGGGTGATCGCCCGCCTCACCGAGCAGGGGGTCGGGTGCGGCATCTACTACCCCCGCACCGTCTACGACTACGACTGCTACCGGGACCACCCCCTGGTGGTGGCCGACCCCGCGCCGGTCGCCGAGCGGGTGGCCAGCAGCTGTGTGTCGATCCCGGTCCACCAGCACCTGACCGACTCGGACGTGGACCGGGTCGTCGAGGCCGTCCGCAAGGCGGTCGGGGCGTGACCGCCCCGGTCGGTTTCGCCCTGGTCGGCACCGGGTCGATGGGTGCCCTGCACGCCCGGGTGATCGCCCAGTCGCCGCGCGCCCGGCTGGCCCTGGTGGTCGAGCCCCGGGAGAGCGTCGGCCGGGAGGTCGCCGACCGGTTCGGCGCCCGGTGGGCACCGGACCTGAGCGACCTGTCGGAGGTGGACGCCGTCGTCGTCGCCGCCCCGACGGAGCACCACCTCGGTCTCGCCGAGCAGGTCCTCTCGGCCGGGAAGCCGCTGCTGATCGAGAAGCCGGTCTGCGGCAGCCTCGCCGAGACCGAGGCCGTCGTCGCCCACGCCCGCAGGCAGGGGCTGCCGCTGCTGTGTGGTCTGCTGGAACGGTTCAACCCGGCGGTGGTCACCGCCCTGGCGTTGTCCTGCCAGCCGGTGCACCTGACGATCACCAGGCACTCGCCGTACGTGCCCCGGATCCGTACCGGGGTGGCCTGGGACCTGCTGGTGCACGACGTCGACCTGGCGATCCAGGCGTTCGGCGGGGTCGAGCCGACCACCGTACGCGGCACCCTCGGCTACTTTCACAAGGATTCCGTGCCGGGTGCCGAGGACGTCGCCGAGGCGCTGCTCACCTTCGGTGAGGGTCGGTTGGCGAACGTGTCGGCCAGCCGGATCGGTCAGCGCAAGGTCCGCAGCCTGGTCATCGGTGAGGTGGACCGGCTGATCGAGGCGGATCTGATCCGCAAGCAGGTGACGATCTTCCGGCACGTGTCGTTGGACGCCGCGACGCCGGACGGGCGGGGTTACCGGCAGCAGAGCATCATGGAGGTGCCGGAGCTGTTGTCGAACCAGGAGCCCCTGGTCGCCCAGCTCGACCACTTCCTCGACATCCTGGCCGGACGGCTCGACGCGGACGCCGAGCGTGACCGGATCCTGCCGGCGCACCGTACCGTCGCCGCCGTGATCTCGGGGGACGCGTCCTGACCTCGGCCTTCGAGGTGACCCGGGGGTCGGGTCCGGGCGGCGGCTGCCGGCGGGCCGGACGGGTGCCGCTCCGGTAGGCTTCTGATCAACTGCCGGGCGGCGTCCTCGCGCCCGCAGTGACGGTGACGAACCCCATCAGCCAGGCCACGAGAAGGACTTTCCGTGGCAGAGAAGGGCGATATTCCCGTTGTGACCGCGATCGAATCCGGCCCCACGAAGACCGTCCCGGCGGTGAGCCCGGCACAGGCGGGGGCGGACCCGTCGGGGGCCGCCACCGGCTCGGAGACCGGGCCGGAGCCGGCCGCGACGGCCTGGCCCGGGACGGTCCCGGGCGAGGCGTTGCCGCCCATGCCGGTACGCCGCCGGTTCGGGCTGGTCGACCGGGTCCGGCGCTTCGTCGGCGCGATCCCGCGTCGGCTGACCGACGCCGCGGTGGTCGCCTTCGCCCTGTACACGGTCATCTACCACCTGGGGTTCCTGTTCGACCTGCCGCCGTCGCGGTCGCTGCGGATCTGGCTGGGGGCCTGCGCGCTCCTGGTGGTCCTGCGGCTGGGCGTCGCGGTGCTGCGGGAACGGGCCGCCCTGCGTACCCCGGCCCCGACGTCGGTGCCCGACGAGCCCGGAGCCGGGGAGGGCGCTGACACCCGACGCGGACCCCGGTGGTGGTGGGTCCTGCCGGCCGTGCTGCTCGCCGTCGCGGCGGCCGTCACCGCCGGTCAGGGCGGCGGGATGCCCTGGTGGTGGCCGGCCTCGCTCGGCCTGGCCGCCGCCGTCGCGGTGGCGCTGCTGGCCCGGCGTACCTGGCTGGTCGGGGGTGCCGACGACGAGGGCGCCCCCACCGTCTGGCAGACCTGTTACGTCCTGCTGGTCTCCGTCGGGGTCGGGGTCTCGTCCCTGTACGGCGCCCGCAACACCCCCGACGACGTCTTCTACGTCGGCAAGTCGGTGTGGGTGGCCGAACGGGACTCCGTGCCGGTGCGGGACTTCCTGTTCACCGAGGGCGTCCTGCCGGGGCTGAGCACCCAGCCGCCGATCTCCTCCATCGAGGTCCTGGCCGGAGCGCTCGGGCGGTTCCTCGGCATCCACGCGGCGAACGCCCTGTTCTACGTCATGCTGCCGGCGCTGGCCTTCCTGGCGGTCCTCGCGCTCTGGCGGCTGGTCCACCGGTGGGCTCCCCGCCGGGCCGTGCTCGCCTTCACGGTGGCCGTCGCCTACCTCTACCTCGTGGCCGGGTCCGACGCCGCCCTGGGCACCTTCCACCTGCCCCGGCTGCACGAGGGCAAGGGCATGTTCGTCTCCGCCGCCGTACCCCTGATGTGGGTCTACCTGACCGAGTGGTTCGAGTCACGGTCGCGGTGGAAGCTGTTCCTGATCTTCGCCCTGGGGGTCGCCTCGGCCGGGCTCACCTCGACCGCGGCGATCATCCTGCCGATCCTGGCCGGTGCGGCGGGCCTGGCGATGGTGCTGGTCGGCCGCTGGGGTGCGGCGGTGGCGGCGTTCGTCGCCGCGGTGGCGTACCCGGTCGGGTCGGTGGTGGTGAGCCGCCTGGCCCTGGGCGGCGTCACCGAGGTCGGCGGGCAGACCCAGTTCTTCGACGCGGAGGGCACCTACCGGCGGACCCTGATGCTCGGCACCCTCGGGGTGATCGGAGGGCTGGCCCTGTGGCTGGCCCCGCTGCTGGTACGGGGCCGGACCCCCCGCCTGATGGCCGCCGGTGCGGCGCTGACGATGAGTGTCCTGTTCGTCCCCGGGGTGCTGGAGTTCCTCGCCGACCTGACAGGCATCGCCGCGGTGCTCTGGCGGGTGCCGTGGATCCTGGCCCTGCCCGGCCTGGTCGGCATCCTGTGCACCGTCCAACTGCCCTGGCCGAGGCGGTTCCCGCTGGTCGGTGCGCTGCCCTGGACGGGGCGGATGCTCACCTCCCTGACCAGTGCCCTGCTCGCGGCGGTCCTGGTCACCTCGTTCGGTCTGTACGGGATCCCGATGTGGCACCGGGACAGCTTCGTCGAGACCCACCCGCACCCGGTGTGGAAGGTGCCGCAGGAGCGGCTGGGTCGCATCGAGTGGATCCACTCCCTGACCCCGGCCCGCCCGCCCGGCCTGCTCCTTGCCCCCAGCACCCTGATGCGCCTCGCCCCGATGATCAGCAGCGAGATGCGGGTCGTCCTGCCTCGCGACGGCTACCTGATCGAGTACGACTGGGAGTCGGAGTTCGCCCAGGACCGGCTCCGGCTGGCCGCCTTCGCCGACGGCAACGGGGTGCCGACCGAGGAGGAGTTGGCCGCCACCCTGGAACGCCTCGACGTGACGACCGTCTGCGTGTACTTCGGCAACCGGCAGGCCCGTCGGGCGTTGGAGCGGCTCGACTTCGAGGTCTTCGGCGAACGGGAGGACCCGGCCGGGTCGGTCCGCTGTCTGCGCAAGATCGACGCGGGAGCGCCGCCGGAGACGGACTGACCCCGCCGTCTCCGGGTCCCCGCGCAGCTCAGCGCGGGTGGGGGCGGGGGCGGTCCGGAAGCTGCGAGTGGTCCTCGATCGGGTTCCCGTCAACCGGGCACGAGGTTCGATACCCGAACGGCGATCACCGTTGTCTTCGCGTTAAGGTCGTGTGCAGCCAGGCCGAACCGACCAACGCCGCCGGCCCCCCGCCGGCCGTGCCCAGCGGTCGCTTCCCGTCCGTCCGGCCCGGCTCGTCGTCGATCTCGTAGGGAGAGCCATCCTTGTTCGGCACGTTACTCCAGCGGCTCGGGGTCCCCGCCCGTGGTGCGCTACTGCTGCTGTGCTACTTCGTCATGCTGGTCACGGGTGCGCTCGGCTGGGTCGGCGCGTTTGCCGTCGCCGGGGTGGCCGCCGTGGCCGGCGAGTTCATCCTGAACCGTTGGTCGAACCCTTCGAGGGTCCTGCTGGACAAGGTCGGTCTCAGCCGGGTCTACCGGCAGCTCGCCCGGGACCTGTCGGTGGTCCTGCTGGCCGTCGCCACTGTCAGCCCCGGTATCGGGGAGACCATCGTCCTGCTGCTCCTGCCCGCGGTGGTCTGGACGGTCGGCGTCTTCGCCGGCGCGTTCAGTCGCATGATCAACCGTCGTAACCCGGTCTCCGCCCTGGTCCGCAACATCGACCTCGGGCCGATCCGCGAGGCGCCCCGCCCGCCGGTGTGGACCACCGGGCTGATGGGCAGCGGAATGGCCCAGGTGAACATCCTCCTGGTGCCGGCCGTGGTGATCGCCGCCCTGATCGGTGACCTGGTCCCGGTCTTCATCGCCGGCACCCTCACCATCGGGGCCGCCGCCCTGGTGGGCGGGTTCGTCGCGTTGACCTGGCTGCGGGGTCGGGGGCAGGGCACCGGCAAAAGCGCCGTGCTGGCGGCGGTGCAGACCTGGCTCGACGCGTACCAGCCGCAGGTGGCGCTCTACTTCGCCGGTCCGGCCAAGGACGTCTACCAGGCCAACATGTGGCTCGCCCCGACCGAGGCGCTCGACCAGCGGGGCGTGGTCCTGATGCGCAGCAAGGAGGCCTTCCTGGAGATGGCCGACACCCGGCTGCCGGTGATCTGCGTACCGACCAGTGTCGACTTCATGAACCTGGAGCTGGGCAGCATCCGGGCGTCGCTGTACGCGGCGAACGTCGGGGCCAACATCCACATGCTGCGTGAGCCGGGTATGAAGCACGTCTTCGTCGGACACGGCGACAGCGACAAGCAGGCCAGCGTCAACCCCTACAGCAAGGTGTACGACGAGGTGTGGGTGGCCGGTCTCGCCGGCCGGGAGCGCTACGCCCGGGCCGGGGTCGGGGTCCTGGACGCCGACATCGTCGAGATCGGTCGACCGCAGCTGGCCGGGGTGCACACCTTCGGTGCTCCGGCGACGGACCGGCCGTTCACCGTCCTGTACGCCCCGACCTGGGAGGGGTGGCTGGACGACGACCCGTACCACACCTCGCTGACGGCGATGGGGGAGCGGATCGTCAAGGGACTGCTCAAGGCCCAGCCCGGGGTGCGTCTGATCTACAAGCCACACCCGTTGACGGGGGCCCGGTCCAAGGAGACCAAGGCGGTGCACGACCGGGTGGTGGCCCGGATCGCGGCGGCCGGTGGTGACATCGCCGCCACCTCACTGGACGGTCCCGGACACCGGGTGGTGACCGGTCGGGTGCCTGCCCTGTTCGACTGTTTCAACCAGACGGATCTGTTGATCAGTGACGTGTCCAGCGTGGTCTCGGACTTCGTGCAGAGCCAGCGCCCGTACGTGGTGGCGAACCCGAGCGGGCTGCCGGAGGACGACTTCCGGGTCAAGTTCCCGACCGCCCGGGCCGCGTACCTGCTCTCCCAGGACTGCGGTGAGTTGGAGAAGATCCTCTCGCTCACCAGGGCCGGGGACGACCCGCTGACCGAGGCCCGCCGGGACCTCAAGACCTACCTGCTGGGTCCGGACGACCCGAACGCCATGGAGCGTTTCCGCGAGGAGATCACCCGCCTCTGCCACTGACCCCGCCGTCACCCACCGCCCCGCCCCCGTGTCGACGACGGGGGCGGGGCGGTTTCGGGTCAGGGGGTCGGGGGGTGGGGGTCGCGGGAGACGACGTCGCCGCGTTCGTTCACCCAGCCCTTGGGGCGGGCGGGATTACCGGCGACGAGCTGGTACGGAGCGACGTCCCGGGTGACCACGGAACCCGCCGCGACCATGGCGTACTCGCCCACCTCGATGCCGCAGACCAGTGTGGCGTTCGCGCCGATCGACGCGCCCCGGCGGACCAGGGTCGGAGTGATCTTCCAGTCCGGGTTCTGGGCGCGCGGGCGGAAGTCGTTGGTGAAGACCGCGCAGGGGCCGACGAAGACCTCGTCCTCCAGGGTCACCCCCTGGTACACCGAGACGTTGTTCTGGATCTTGACCAGGTCGCCGACGACGACCTCGGCGTCGACGTACACGTTGCGTCCGATCACGCAGCCGGACCCGACCCGCGCGGTGGAGCGTACGTGCGCCAGGTGCCAGATCTTCGTTCCTTCGCCGACCTGGGCGCCCTCCTCGACGTCGGCGCTGGGGTGGACGAAGACCGTCGGGGAGGGGGATGGGGCGTCAGTCATCGGCAGACTCTTCACACGTCGGGGCGCATCGCCGCGCCGGGGTACGGGATTCGGGCGTACCGCCACCGGCGGCGCAGGCGCGGCCCGGAGGCGGGCGCGGTGCCCGGCGGGCGAGGGTCGCCCCGCGTAGGCCCGCCGTAGCATAGCGACCCGGCCCCGGTGGGCCGTCGCGTCGGGCCGGCGGATCTGCCACGATGCCCTTCACCGGTGGCGACGAAACGGGGGTTGAGGTGCGGATCCTGCTGGTCGAGGACGACCGTCGGGTGGCGGCGGCCCTGTCGCGCGCACTGACCCGGCGGGGGTACGAGGTCGAGCACGCCGCAGGGGTCTCGGCGGCCCTCTCGGCGGCCCCCAGCGACCTGGTGCTGCTCGACCTGAACCTGCCCGACGGCGACGGGGTGGATCTCTGTCGGGAGCTGCGGCGACGCAGCAGTTCCCTGGGCATCATCGTGGTCACCGCCCGGGGGGAGGAACGGGACCGGGTCGTCGGCCTGCGCCTGGGCGCTGACGACTACGTGGTCAAGCCGTTCTCGATGGCGGAGTTGCAGGCCAGGATCGAGGCGGTGCTACGCCGGGCCACCCAGGTACGGCCGGAGCGCAACCTGATCTGCGCCGGGCCGTTGCGGGTCGACGTGTCCGCCCGGACGGTGAGCGTCGACGGGCGGGAGGTGGCCCTGACCCGCAAGGAGTTCGACATCCTGTTCTCCCTCGCCCGGCAGCCCGGTGTCGCGGTGCCCCGGGACCGGATCCTGCTCGACGTCTGGGGCACCACCTGGGCGGACGGGCACACGGTGGAGGTGCACGTGGCGTCGCTGCGCGGCAAGCTCGGCGACGCCCGGCTGGTGGAGACCGTACGCGGGGTCGGCTACCGGCTCCGGGCCGAGTGAGGGGCCGGCGGTGCGTCGTCGACTGGTGATCAGCTACCTGCTGCTGATGGTGCTGGTGCTGCTCGCCCTGGAGACGCCGTTGGCGCTCACCCTGGCCAGCCGGGAGACCGACCGGCTCCGCGCCGACCGGCTCGCCGACGCCACCCGGTTCGCCTCGCTGGCCGGGCCGGCGCTGCGGACGGACGTGACCGGCCCGCTCGTCGGGGAGCTGGACAGCTACGACGAGCTGTACGGGATCGGCACGGCGGTGGTGGACCGGGACCGCCGTACGGTGGCGGAGTCGGCGAGTTGGCGGGCCGGGCCGGGGACGGCGGCGGCCCTGGACACCGCCCTGTCCGGGTTGCAGAGCAGTGCCCCCGACTCGGTGTGGCCCTGGGTCGACGACCCGGTGGTGGTGGCGGTGCCGATCAACGACGGCGGGGAGGTCCTCGGCGCGGTGGTGATCACCACCGATTCGGAGCGGATCCGCCGCACCGTCCTCGCCTGGTGGCTTCTGCTGGCGGTGGTCGGCGTCGTCGTGGTGGTGGCCTGTGTCCTGTTGGCGTTCGGGCTGGCCGGGTGGGTGCTGCGACCGGTCACCGAGCTGGACGCCGTCACCCACGAGATCGCCGAGGGTGACCGGGGTGCCCGGGTCCAGCACCGGTGGGGTCCACCGGAGCTGCGTCGACTCGCGGCCAGCTTCAACCACATGGCCGACGCGGTCTCCGACGTGATGGACCGGCAGCGGGCCTTCGTCGCGCACGCCAGCCACCAGCTCCGCAACCCGTTGACGGCGTTGCGGCTGCGGGTGGAGGAGCTCGGTCCGAGCCTGCACGACGAGGAGGGGCGGGCCGAACACCAGTTCGCCCTGGAGGAGACCGACAGGCTGGCCCAGGTCCTCGACGCGCTGCTCACCCTGGCCAGGGCGGAACGGGCGGAGAACGAGCGGACCACCGTCGACGCCGGTGCGGTCGCCGCGTCCCGGGTCACCGCCTGGGAGCCGCTGGCCCGGCGACGGGACCTCACGCTGCGTCTGGTGGCCTCCGACGACCCGACGTACGCCCGGACCGTGCCGACCGCCATCGACCAGGCCCTGGACGCGTTGATCGACAACGCGGTGAAGTTCACCGGCTCCGGTGGCGAGGTGACGGTCACGGTCCGCCGGTCCGGTGGTGGCACCTCCCTCGAGGTACGCGACGACGGGCCGGGGATGACGGTGAGTCAACTGGGTCAGGCCACCGAGCGGTTCTGGCGCGCCCCCCAGGTGCAGAACGTCGACGGGGCCGGTCTCGGGTTGACTATCGTCGCGGTCCTGGTCGACGCCTCCGGCGGACGGCTCACCATGCGCCGGGCGCATCCGCGCGGTCTGGTGGCGCAACTCTGGTTCCCCGGTGCCGAACCGGAGCCGACCACTCCGTCCGACGTGCCGGAGGCGGTCGGCTCCTGACCTCCGCGACGGTCAGCGACGCGGCCCGCCCGGCTGGAATCCGTACGGGTTGCCGTACTGACCGGCGGGGGGCCGGTAGGAGCTCCGCCGCGCCGGCGGGGGGACGCGAAGGTGTGCCCGCGGTCGGGTCCAGGCCTCCTTGAGCCTCTCCGCCTGGTCGGAGAGGTAAATGTTGGACTCGCTCTCCTGTTTCACCAGGTCCTGTACCCGGTACGTGGTGACCGCCGAGACGCAATCCTTGTGGAGTGCCCCGATGAAGGCGACCTCGTCGCCGCTCGGGCACGCCGACCTGCCCACCGAGGAGTTCATGTCGTAGCCCCGCGTCGTCCAGATGGTGTAGCGGTAGGCGAACTCGGCAGACGGCCGGCCGTAGCGCTCCAGGGCGTGGTCGAGGACGTACCGGCCGGGTTCGCGTTGCCGGGTGGTGCTCAGGATGCAGGTTTCAGCCTGTACGAGGTGCTCCGAGAGGGTTGCGGGAATCGCAGGGTCCGGCGGTTGCAGGTGCGCCTCGCCGAAGACCTCCTCCGGGGGTACGGGGCTCCAGCAGTACAGCGGTGCCCGGTCCACCCGGGGCACGTTGGCGGGGGTGTCGAAGCCGGTGTAGCGGTACATGACGTCCTCCCGGCGTGAGCGGTGTCCCGGACGGCGGCCGGGACGGGTCCACCCCGACGACGGCCCCACCGTGCCATCGGTTCGGAGATGGGACAGAGGTCATGTGTCGGTCACCGCTGGTGCCCCGGGCCGGGTGGGCGGCCGAGTTGTCCCGGCGGGCGGTGGGGACCCTGCGGACCGTAGGGCGGCTGCGCAGCTGACGGATACGGTCCGGCGGGGGCCGGTGGCATCGCGCCCGGGAGTGTTCTCGGCGGCGACCGGAACAGGATCGGGTGCGGCTGGTAGGACATCGGCTGGGCCGGATGCGGAATCGGCGGGGTCGGCCGTGGCCACGGGGCAGGCGGCGGGGCGAGTCGGGCCATGGCGCGGGTTGCCACCTGAGCCCGTTCGAAGTCCCGTTCCCGCCGCACCTGAACCGTGCCCCACGCATTGGGGTTGCCCACTGTCGCCCCGCACTGCCGGCTGTCTCGGTCGAACGGGGTGGCGGTGTCCACGTACTCCGGACCGACACGGTCCGGGATCAGCACCTCCTGTTGGTGGCTGTAGGCCGCCGGACCCAGCGAGGCCAGGACGTCGATCCCGCCCCGAATCGAGATCTTGTAGAGCCACAGTCCACCCGGCGTCGGATCCACCGAAGCGAGGATCTCCCGGAACAGCTCCGGGTCGACGCGCGGATCCCGGGTGGTGCTGACGAATCGGGTGTAGGGCGAGGATTTCTGGTAGTCCTGGAGGCTGACGGGCAGGTGGTCGTTGTACCCGGTGAAGCCCTCCTGGAAGATGACGTCGGGGGGCCGGGAGTCCAACCGGTAGAGGGTCTCCCGATCCAACCGGTACACGACCGGGTATCCGGCCGACGGTCCGGTACGAGCCACCCGCAGCGCTTCCGGTGGATAGGGAAGGTCCGCAGGGGGGTACGTGGTGACGTTCCGGTGGAAGCTCCGGTAGGCGTGGACGAAGGCGTCGTTCGATTCGGCCTCGTCGAAGGACTGGGCGTCACTGCCGGAGTCCGCGTACTGCGGCCGACCAGGATCCTGCAAGGCGTGGCTTCCTCTCCGCTGCCGAGTGGCAGAGGTGGGTACGAGCGCGCGGCGTGACCGGTTCGACGTCCTGCGCGCCGGTGTCAGGGTTTGCTCTCCCGGTACCAGGCGGCGGCTCCCGGGTGCAGGGGGAGCGGGGTGGTGGCGATCGCCGACCGGGGGCTCAGCCGACCGGCGGCGGGGTGGGCGGCGGCCAGCTCGGCGCGGCGTTCCATCAACAGCCGGGTCAGCTCGCGGACCAGACGGTCCGGCAGGTCGGCCTGGACGATGAGGTAGTTCGGGTTGGCCACCGTGGTGATCGGGTCCACCCCGTAGACGGACCGGGGGATGTCCCGGGAGACGTACACCTCGGGGTAGTTGCGGCGGAGGGGCTCGATCCAGTCGCCGAGGTCGACGACCCGGGCGGCGGTGTCGGCGAGCAGTTGCTCCACACCCCGCACCGGCAGCCCACCGGAGAAGAAGAAGGCGTCGATCCGGCCCTCCCGGAGGGCGGCCACCGAGTCGTCCAGGTTCAGGGCGTGCCTGTCGACGTCGCCCGCCACCCCGGCCACCGTCAGCAGCCGGTTCGCGGTGATCCCGGTGCCGGAGCCGGGGGCGCCCAGGGAGACCCGCCTCCCGCGCAGGTCGGCGACGGTCCGGATCGGGCTCTGCGCCGTGGTGACCAGGTGCAACAGGTCGTCGTAGACGCGGGCCACGGCGACCACGGCGGGGGTGGGGGTGGTCACCGGGGCCAGGACGTCGGCCTGGGTGAAGCCCAGCTCGGCCTGACCGGTACGGACCAGCTCGACGTTCGCCGCCGACGCGGCGGTCACCACCACGCTGGCCTCCACCTCGGGCAGCTCCCGGTTGAGGATGGTGGCCAGGGACTGGCCGAAGGCGTGGTAGACGGCGGTCGGGCTGCCGGTGGCGATCCGGATCTGCACCGCCTCGTCGGGGTCCTCCCGGCACCCACCGAGCGTGCCCGGCAGCATCAGCAGCACCGCCAGGCGGGCGGTGTACCGCCGTGAGCGCACAGACCAGCGACCGTTCACCCGCTGCACTGTGCGCCGTGAACGGGGCGTATGCAACCCGACCTGTGGTCGGGATGCGGTCAGCCGGTCGGTCGGAGGGGGGTGGCCAGGGCGGCGGCGTCCAGGATCCGGTCCCGGTCCGGGCCGTCGGCGACACTGACCACGAAGCATCCCGCCCCCGGGCGCAGCAGGGCCGGCACGTCGAGCATGGCGGCGCTGCGGACCAGGACGGCGGCCAGCTCCCGGTCGGCGAGTCGGACGCCGAGGATGTGTCGGCGTACGTGCCGTCCGGCGGCCAGCAGCGCCGAACGCCAGGCGGCTGCCGCCAGCCGGGCCCGCCACGCCTGACGGGTCGGGGAGGCCCCCGCCACGGGGCCGCCGAGGAGTTCCCGGCGGGCCTGCCGCCAACCGGTGTCCAGCAGCGCCACGTAGCTCGACTGGGCGGCCGGGGCGACCCGGAGCTGGTGCAGCTCGTACCGGCGGCGCAGGCCACCGACGGCCCGTTCGTGGCGGACCGGGACGGCGAGCCGGTCGAGGAGGTGGAGCATCCGCAGCGCGGCGTCCTCCCGGTTGAACTCGGCCGGCCCGGCCGGGCGGGGGCCGGTCGGGCGACGCCGTCCCGCCGACGCCGACGCCGGGGCGGGCGCAGGGGTGCAGCGCAGCAGACAGGCGGCCTCGAACGCGTCCGCCAGGGTCGGCCAGTCCAGGGGACCGGCGGGGGTCACCAGCGGCCGGGCGCGGTCGAGCAGGGTGGATTCGCGGGCCAAGGCGGGCACTCCTGGGGTCGGGGGAGAGCCCCTACCGTGTCAACACGGCAGGCCCGGCGGTACCGATCGGGGCGAGGCTTGAGGAAAACTTGCGCTACGAGGGCTGGAGGTCGGTCACCACGACGTCGACCTGCCGGGGCCGGTCGGTCGCCCCCGGCGACTCCAGCACCGTGTACTTGAGGTCCCGCAGCGCCGTCACCAGGTCGTCGGCGGTGTCCGGCCGGGCACCGGCGGTGAGCAGGTCCCGGACCAGTCGACCCTTGGTGGCCTTGTTGAAGTGGCTGACCACGGTCCGGACCACCGCCCCGTCGACGATCCGCTCGTGCAGCACCCGCACCGTCACCGTCCGTCCGGCCGACTCGCCCCGGGGGGTCCAGGTGGCCGCGTACGCCCCGGAGCGCAGGTCGAGCACCGGCCGTTCACCGGCGGTCGCCGTCATCGTCTCCGCCAGCTCCCGCCGCCAGTACGCCGACAGCGCCCCCGGGCCGGGCAGCCGGACCCCGATCGGGCAGCGGTACGGCGGGATCCGGTCGGTCAACCGGACCGCCCCCCACAGCCCGGAGGAGACCAGGACCGTACGGTTCGCCAGTCGGGCGGCGGGGGCGGGCAGGGTGCCCAGGTCCAGTGCGGTGTACAGCACCCCGGTGTAGATCCGCCCGGCGGGCGCACACGCGGCCCGGGTCAGTCGGGCGTTGCGGCGCAGTTCGGCGCGCTGCCCCTCGCCGAGTCCGAGGACCGTCCTCGCGGTGTCGTCGTCGCCGCTGCTGAGGTCGACGAGCGCGTCGAGGACCCGCTCCCGGGCCGCTGTCAGTTCGGGCAGGCTCAGGCGGGACAGGTCGAGGCGGCGGCCGGCACCGGCGTCGGCCTTGCCCTCCGAGGGCGGCAACAGGATCAGCATCCGGGTACGTCTCCTCGACGCGGTCGGCACGGGACGGCCCGGTCAGCGTACGGGTCGGTGCGGGGGTTCGATGTGACCGGTCTTTTGACCCGATTGTGTCTCGGTTGGTGCTGGTGATCGCCTCGCGTGGCCGGTCCCGTCCAGGTGTGGCAGGGTGGCAACGTGCCACCGACAACCGCCAAGCAGCTGGCAGTGCCGACCCTGCACCGGGCCGCCCGGATCGAGGACGCGCTGCACCAGTTCTTCGAACGGCGTCTGCGGCGGACCGGTTGGCAGACCAACGTGATCGCCTACACCGGGTACGGCGCACCGGGCTGGATCCGGGTGATGTGCCGGGTGCTGCTGGGGCGGCCCGACCACAGGCAGCGGGGGCGGCTGGAGAAGGTCCGCGGCTGGCGCAGCTTCGCCACCCTGCCGGCCAAGCACGCCACGGTCACCATCGAGGCGGCCGGTGTGCGACACCGGGCCAAGGCCGACCGTAGCGGCTTCGTCCAGGCCGTGATCAGGGCGGATCTGCCGCCCGGCTGGGGGACGGTCCGGATCAGCCTGCCCGACGCCGCGCCGGTCGAGGCCCCGGTGCGGATCCTCGACCCGGACGTCACGTTCGGCATCCTCTCCGACATCGACGACACAGTCATGGTCACCGCACTGCCCCGACCGCTGCTCGCGGCGTGGAACACCTTCGTCCTCGACGAGCACGCCCGGATGGCGGTGCCCGGGATGGCGGTGCTCTACGAGCGTCTGGTCACCGCCCACCCCGGGGCACCGGTCTTCTACCTGTCCACCGGGGCCTGGAACGTCGCCCCGACCCTGACCCGGTTCCTGTCCCGGCACCTCTACCCGGCCGGACCCCTGCTGCTCACCGACTGGGGTCCGACCCACGACCGCTGGTTCCGCAGCGGCCGGGAACACAAGCGGGCCACCCTGGAACGGCTCTCCCGGGAGTTCCCGAAGATGAAGTGGCTCCTCGTCGGCGACGACGGCCAACACGACCAGGAGATCTACCGGGAGTTCGCCGCCGGTCACCCGGACAACGTCGCCGGGGTCGCCATCCGCCAACTCTCGCCCACCGAGGCGGTCCTGGCCGGCACCCTGCCCACCCCCCTGGACAGCACCGTCGAGGGGCCGGTCGGCCAGCGGTGGCTCTCCGCCCCGGACGGCGCGGGCCTGTGGCGGCTCATGCGCGACAACGGCCTCGTCTGACCGACGGAACGAGGGTGTGACTCGATGGACCATCAGGAAGAGCTCGCCTACCTCCGGGAGAACCTGTCGGAGCGGGTGGGTTCGAGCGTCGCGGCACTCACAGACGATCAGCAGCGGTGGCTGCTGGCAGTCCCGGCCGTCCAGTCGCGCCTGGACGACCTCAGGCTTCAGCAGGCCAACACGCTGGGGTTGGAGGAGATGCGCGACTGGGTGCTCTCCTGGATCAGGGACAATCCGAGACCCGACCGGCCCGACTACTACCTCTACCACCAGAGAAGGGCCAACGGGAGGCTGTCGCCAACTCCGGCCACTACGCCATCGCCGTGCCGGAGATCATCCAGGGGGTGTCGGTGACCCAGGCGTACTCCTATGTCACCAGAGCGGGCCTTGCCCAGGCCGACCAGGCGGAGCGGGACTTCCTCAGAGGATCGGCCGGACGGGGTCGGTCGGTGTCGCAGGCCCAGATCGAAGACCAGAACGTCAGGGAGGAGACGGCTCGGCTCGACCTGGAGAGGGCTGTCACCACGGCACTCGGGGTTGCCGGACCGCCGCCCCCGACCCTGGTCCGGCAGGCGAACGCCAGGCTTGGGGGAGGCCCTCCGCCCGGCGGGAGGGGTCCGGGACCGTCCCGGGACCTCTCCGGCGGATCGGGTTCCCACCGGGTCGCTCCCCGGCGGTAGAAGACCCCGGAGGAACGGCCCCGACCCGACCGTACGGGGGCTGTGGGTGCCCCGGCCGGTGATCGACAATGGTCTGGCAGGATCAGCCGTAGCCCTCGTGGCGGGCCCGTCTCCCGGTGGCTGCCGACTGTGGGCCTCGGTGCCGCTGGCGGGCTTCCGGGTCCTGTTCGTCCGGCCCGAACCACAGCTGCCGCCGCTGCGGGTCGGGCCCCGGTTCACAGCGCCGCCGCAGACCTTCTCTGGGTAAGGACGGGTGTAGCCAGAGGGCGCCCAGCGGCGGACCGGTCCTTTCCTGGACCGACCGTGCGGCGGATCACGGGTGCGGGTCGTCACCTGGCCAGGTCTCTCGGCGGTGAACCGCGCCGCTGCTCGGCTCGTAGACGGACGAGCAGCCGTTAGGAGCACATTGTGGACCAGAATTCGCGTGACTTCCGCCGCCAGACGCCGCCTTTCTGGGGTGGCCCTTCGGCCGACGACCCGGGCGAGGAACCGGCCTCCTTCCTGCCAGCGGATCTTTCCGGGTCCTCGGCACCGCAGGCCGGGCAGTCCGACGACGCCTCCCGGCTTATGGAGGAGCGGGCATTCTGGTTCGACCAGCCGGATGTGGGGCAGTACGCCTCACCGGGGACGGGCGGAAATCTCTTCGCAGGGGCAATGGACTGGGCCGACGACATTCCGGACGAGCGCTCCACCAGAGAAACCAGGCGCCGGGTTCCAGTCGATCGAAAGAACTGGGTCAGCGAGTTCAACAAGCTTGTGGAAAAGGGGGTGATTAAGGAAAGCGGCAGGGTGATGGATTCCCGTAAAAAAAGCTCCCAAGTTGTGAAAGACCTGCGTCAATGGTACCCTCATGGAATCCCGTTGAAAATTAGAAATGACGAACATGAGATCATGAAGGCGTTGGAGAGTCACCCGGGGGTGTGGGGCAAGCTGACGAAAGCGCCGGGGGTCAGATTCGTCGATGGATACAAAGAATTCATGAGACTGCATCCCGGAGTGGTGCCGACGGGTAAGTCTGATTCGGTCTATGCCGGAGTGGATATCTCTGCTCAGCGAGCAGCACTTCATGATGGGCGGATTCTGCATTCTGAGGAGGCCGACTTCTTCGCGGGGAACCCTCAGTGGTTGGAATCTTTCCGCCCCCTGAAGAGGGAGCATCAGTCGGCCTACGACGAGGCGATCGCTGCGGCCCGGCAAAGGCTCGGGCTCCCTGAGTCGTCGAACTCGGTGAATCTCGAAGGCCCGGGTGAAGTACGTGTGCAGGGTGCCGATCGCTCGGGGTGGGTTACCGAGTTCCAGCAACTTGTAGAATCCGGGATCATCAAGTCGGATGGAATCCTGGCTGATTCGGGCCGGAAAGATTCCAGAGTTCTTCGCGACCTGCGCATGTGGTCTTCCAGGGGTAGTCTGCTGGAGTCAGTCGAACGTAACGAACCCGCTATCATGCAGGCGTTGAAGGGTCATCCTGGGGTGTGGGGTAAGCTGACGAAAGAACCGGGTGTCAGGTATGTCGATGGATTCAAGGAATTCATGAGACTGCATCCCGGAGCGGTGCCTCCGGCTAAGTCTGATGCGGTCTATGCCGGCGTAAAGGTCAGCGTTCGGCGAAGGACGATTGTGGATGGTTCGAAGCTGCAACCAGAGGAGGCCGAGTTTCTCGCGACAAACAATAAGTGGGGTGAATATTTCAGGCCGGTGAAGGCCGCCTTTCAGCGGGCCTACGACGAGGCGATCGCTGCGGCCCGGCAGAGGCTCGGAATCTCTGACGCCCAGCTTGCTCCCGCAGCCGTCGCGGGTTTGAGCTTCCGCCCGAACGTGGCCTCCGGGCAACCGTCGGACACCACCACTCCGCAACTACCCGGTTCCTTCGCGTCCCCTTCCGGTCAGCACCAGGCCGGTCGAGAAGGCAAGCGCCAGCGGCATCGGTGACCGGGGTCGTGCCCCGGCGGCGGTAGCCGTCGGGGCGTCGGCTTCGTCGGGTTGGTGCGGGCGGTTCGTCTGATCAGGACGGACGTAGCCAGAGGGCACCCAGCGGCGGCACCCGTAGCGACACCGAGGCAGGCTGCCCGTGCCAGGGCACGCCCTGGGCGTGCACCTCACCGAGGTTGCCCACCCCGGAGCCGCCGTAGTGGTGGGCGTCGGTGTTGACCACCTCGGTCCACCGCCCCCCGGCCGGGAGCCCGACCCGGTAGTCCTCCAACGGCAGGGCGGAGAAGTTGACCACGCAGACCAGGGTCTGTCCGTCCGGGGCGATCCGGACGAAGGAGATGGTGTTGTTGGCCAGGTCGTCCCCGGCCAGCCAGCGGAACCCGGCCGGGGAGGTGTCCTGGGCGTACAGGGCGGGGGAGTCCCGGTAGACCCGGTTGAGGTCGCCGACGAGGCGCTGCACCCCGGCGCGGGCCGGGTCGTGCAACAGGTACCAGTCGAGGCCCCGCTCCTCGCTCCACTCCCGCTCGTCACCCAGCTCGCAGCCCATGAAGAGCAGCTGCTTGCCCGGGTGGGCCCACATGTACGCCAGCAGTGCCCGGGCGGTGGCCAGCCGCTGCCAGGTGTCGCCGGGCATCTTCGCCACCAGCGCCCCCTTGCCGTGCACCACCTCGTCGTGGCTGATCGGCAGGAGGTAGTTCTCGCTCCACGCGTACGCCAGGGAGAAGGTGAGCTGGTGGTGGTGGTGCTGGCGGTAGACGGGGTCCTTCGAGGTGTAGAGCAGGGTGTCGTGCATCCAGCCCATGTTCCACTTGAACCCGAACCCGAGCCCGCCGTCGGAGGTCGGGCGGGTGACGCCCGGCCAGGCCGTCGACTCCTCGGCGATCATCATGACCCCGGCGTGGTGCTTGTAGACGGTCGCGTTCACCTCCTGCATGAACGCGATGGCCTCCAGGTTCTCCCGGCCGCCGTACTCGTTGGGCAGCCACTGCCCCTCCGGGCGGGAGTAGTCCAGGTAGAGCATCGAGGCGACGGCGTCGACCCGGAGCCCGTCGACGTGGAACTCCTCGCACCAGTAGAGGGCGTTGGCGACCAGGAAGTTGCGGACCTCCCGGCGGCCGAAGTCGAAGACGTACGTACCCCAGTCGGGGTGTTCGCCACGGCGCGGGTCGGGGTGCTCGTAGAGCGGTGTGCCGTCGAACCGGGCCAGGGCCCAGTCGTCCTTGGGGAAGTGGGCGGGGACCCAGTCCAGGATCACCCCGACCCCGGCCCGGTGCAGGGTGTCGACCAGGTGCCGGAAGTCGTCCGGGTCACCGAACCGGGAGGTGGGGGCGTAGTACCCGGTGACCTGGTAACCCCAGGACCCGCCGAAGGGGTGCTCCATCACCGGCAGGAACTCCACGTGGGTGAAGCCCAGCTCCACCACGTACGCGGTGAGCTGTTCGGCCAGCTCGCGGTAGCCGAGCCCGGGACGCCAGGAGCCGAGGTGCACCTCGTAGACGCTCATCGCCTCCTGGTGCGGCCGGCGGCGGACCCGCTCGGCCAGCCAGGCCCCGTCCGACCACTGGTACGTCGACCGGTGCACCACCGACGCGGTGGCCGGGGGGACCTCCGCGTACGCCGCCATCGGGTCGATCTTGTCCCGCCACCGTCCGTCGGCGCCGAGGATCCGGTACTTGTACCGCTGCCCGGAGACGGCCCCCGGGACGAAGACCTCCCACACGCCGCTGGAGCCCAGCGACCGCATCGGCCACCCGTCGTGCGCCCCCCACCCGGTGAAGTCCCCGACGACCCGGACCCCCCGGGCGTTGGGTGCCCAGACCGCGAACCCGACCCCGTCGTCGCGGACCCGCGCGCCGAGCGCCTCCCAGAGCCGTTCGTGTCGGCCCTCGGCGATCAGGTGCAGGTCCAGTTCCCCCAGGACCGGCGGGTGCCGGTACGGGTCGTCGACGACGGTGCCGTCCACGTCGAGGCGGTAGTCGAGCACGGTGCCGGGCACTGTGACCTCGAAGACCCCGACGCCGTGCACCCGGGTCGCCGGGTGTCGTTCCCCGCCGACCAGGACGGTGACCGACCCGGCTCCCCGCCGGAGGGTACGCACTGTGGTCCGGCCGTCGGCCGGGTGTGCCCCGAGGATCGCGTGCGGGTCGTGGGTCTCGCCGGCGATCAACTGGTCCATCGGGCCTCGTCCTTAGGGGCGTCGTCGGTCAGGTCGGGACCGGTCGGGGCCGGGGTGTCGCCGGTGTCCGGGTGCCGGACCGTGAACACGTGTGCGGGTTGAAGATACGGGTCGAGCCGGACCGCGTTGTGCTGGCCCCAGTCGTAGGTTGCCCCGGTCAGTTCGTCGTGGACGGTGAACCGGTCGTGCCAGTCCAGGCCGAGCGCCGGCATGTCCAGGACAGTGTTGCCCCACTGGACTTCCCGTGAGTCGAACGAGCAGACCACGAGCACCGTGTTCCCGGTGGCCGGATCGTGTTTGGACCAGCAGAGCACCGCCGGGTTGTCCACGTCGTGGAAGACGAGGTTGCGCAGCCGGTGCAGGGCAGGGTTCTCCCGGCGTACCCGGTTGAGGGTGCCGACGAACGGGGCGAGGGACCGGCCCTGGGCGAGCGCGTCGGACCAGTCCCGGGGGCGCAGCTCGAACTTCTCGTTGTCGAGGTACTCCTCAGCGCCGGGGCGGGGGACGTGCTCGAAGAGTTCGTATCCGGCGTACATCCCCCAGGAGGGGCTCAGCAACGCGGCCAGGACCGCCCGGATCTTGAACATCGGGGGTCCGCCGTGCTGCAACGACTCGTGCAGGATGTCCGGGGTGTTCGGCCAGAAGTTCGGCCGCATGTAGTCGGCCGCCGCGACCAGTTCCTCGCAGTACTCCCGCAGCTGCGCCGCCGAGGTACGCCAGGTGAAGTACGTGTACGACTGGGTGAAACCGATCCTGCCGAGCCCGTGCATGATCGCCGGCCGGGTGAACGCCTCGGCGAGGAACAACACGTCCGGGTCGACCCGCTTGACCTCGGCGATCAGCCAGTGCCAGAAGTCGAACGGCTTGGTGTGCGGATTGTCGACCCGGAAGATCCTGATCCCCTCGCCGACCCAGTGCAGCACCACCCGCAGGATCTCCGCCCGGATCCCCTCCGGGTCGTTGTCGAAGTTCAGCGGGTAGATGTCCTGGTACTTCTTGGGCGGGTTCTCCGCGTAGGCGATGCTCCCGTCGGCCCGGGTGGTGAACCACTGCGGGTGCTCGGTGACCCACGGGTGGTCCGGGGCGCACTGCAACGCCAGGTCCATCGCCACCTCCAGGCCCACCTCGGCGGCGGCGGCGACGAAGTCACGGAACTCCTGCGGCGTACCCAGGTCGGGGTGCAGGGCGTCGTGCCCGCCCTCGGCCGCGCCGATCGCCCACGGCGAGCCCACGTCGTCGGGACCGGCGGTCAGGGTGTTGTTCCGGCCCTTGCGGTTGACCCGCCCGATCGGGTGGATCGGCGGCAGGTAGAGCACGTCGAACCCCATCTGGGCCACCCCCGGCAGCCGGGACGTGGCGGTGACGAAGGTGCCCGACCGGGCCGGTTCGTCGGCCGTCGCCAGGACCGCCCCCTCGGAGCGGGGAAAGAACTCGTACCAGGCGGAGAAGAGCGCCCGGGGCCGGTCCACCCAGATCCGGTACGGCTCGCCGGTGGTCACCAGCTCCCGCACCGGATACGCCCAGAGCAGGTCGGCCAGCTCCAGCGCCGGGGCGACCCGGCGGGACAGCGGCAGCCCCTCGTCGCTGAGCGCCGCGACCGCCGCCCGGACCCGGTCGGTGTCGGCGGCCGGGACCAGGGCGAGGGCCCCGGTCAGGACCCGGGCACCCTCGGCGAGGTCGTTGGCCAGTTCGCCGACCGTCTGCCCGGCGGCGACCTTCTTCGTCACCGCGTTCTGCCAGGTCAGGTACGGATCCTGGAACGCCTCGACGGTGAAGGTCCACTCGCCGACGGCGTCCGGGGTGATGGTGGCGTGCCACAGGTCGTGCCCCGGCTCGCCGGCCACCATCCGGGTGAACGGCCGACCCCGCCCGTCCGGGCCGAGCCAGACCACGTTGCAGCCGAGCGCGTCGTGTCCCTCGCGGTACGCCCGCGCGGACACCGGGACCACCTCCCCGACCACCGCCTTGGCCGGGTAGCGACCGCAGGAGACGGCGGGGGTGACGTCTTCGATCGGAAACCGTCCACTCACCCGATCAACCTACTGTGCGAACCCCCTTCGCGCGCGGCCAAGCGCGACCGTTCGCTGGCCGACTGCCTCCTGCCCACCGCCGTGAACGCCACGCGACGTGGTTCCTTTCTGTTGAGGTCGTCGCCGACGTTGACGGTGATGCTGAACATGGCCGAGGTGTGGGGAGGTTGGAAGGTGGCGTCACCACAGGTGTCGCGTATCGTTGGTATTACGTGACACGGAGGTCGGGCATGCGGTTGAACAGCAAGGGGCAGGTCACCATCCCGGCAGCCCTGCGGGCACGTCATGGCCTGCATGAGGGGGACGAGGTGGACGTGGTGGAGGAGGGCGGAGCTTTGCGAATCGTCCGGGTCCAGGGGGCCGAAACTCGCGGCCAGCGCCTCGTTCGCCACATGCGCGGACGGGGTGGCACCAAGGAGACCGAGCACATGACCACCGACGAGTTGATGGAGCTGCTGCGTGGGGAGTGACCGGCTCCGGGTCCTGCCACCGCGTGCCCCAGGGACGTCGACAACCCTGGTCGACACGAACGTGTTGCTGGACATCCTGACCGAGGACCCGAAGTGGGCGCAGTGGTCGGAGGCGGCTCTGGCCGAGGCGCGCGACGCCGGCACCATCGTGATCAATCCGATCGTCTACGCGGAGGTATCGGTACGCTTCGAGCGCATCGAGATGTTGGACGAGGCACTGCCCGCCAGCGACTTCCTTCGCGAGGAGTTGCCGTATCCGGCGGGCTTTCTCGCAGGCAAGGCCTATGCGCGGTACCGTCGACTGGGTGGGGTGAAGCGAGCCCCGTTGGCCGACTTCTACATCGGGGCGCACGCGGCGGTGTGCCGGTACGCCCTGCTCACCCGGGACGCTTCGCGCTACCGCACGTATTTCCCGAGCCTGGCACTGACCACCCCGGAGCCCTGACGAACCCGTCCCGGCCCCCGCGCCCCCGCTGAAGTCCGGCGGATCTTGGACGATTCTGGCCCCTCTGGGGGCCGGTTCCTTCCAAGTCCGTAGGTGCGGCGGTTCAGCCGGGAAGGTCAGGCGGGCGGTTCCGGGGCGACGAAGGAGCCCTTGCCCTGGCGGGTCACGATCCAGCCGCGCTCTTCAAGGATCCGAAGGGCGTATCGGATGGGCCAGGCGCTCGACTGGTACTGCTCACGCAGTTCGGCGATGGACGGCAACTTGTCATCCGGCTGCAGGGTTCCCGCCCGGATGGAGGCCGAGACGTCGGTGATGATCTGCTCGTAAAGCGGTACCTGCGGCATCGTGGTGCACCTCTCGTCAGCGCTTCGATCTTCGCACTCGGAGTGACGCACCGTGCCTTCTCTGTTGACTGTGACGACAGTGCCTTCTATGTTGAGTCGAGTGGGGCCTCTCGTCAGCAGCGGAGTGCCTCGATCTCGGGGCGGGGTGGTTCCCCGTGCCACCCCGCCCTGACCTGCTCATTTCCCTGATCGTGAGGAGGCACCGATGAACGAGCGCCCGCACGAGGGGCCGTTGCCCCCGGCGTACCCGGTTGCCGGTGGTCGACCCCCGCTGCCCGACGGGGACCGGATGCCCTGCCCGCCACGGGCCTCGCCGGTCTCCCGCCGGGAGTACGTCTACGGGGTGGCCGTCGCGGTGGTGGTGCTGGTCCTGCTACTGGTCGGGATCCTCGGGTGGGGGAGGGCCGGATGGTGAACGAGCTGCCGGTGGGGCGGCGGGTGGCGCAGTGGCGGATCCGGCGGAACATGACCCAGCAGCAGTTCGCCGACCGGATCGGCAAGTCGAAGAGTTGGGTCGACAAGGTCGAACGCGGGGTACGCCGACTGGAACGGGTGTCGAGTCTCCGGGAGGTCGCCGAGGCGCTGCGGATCGAGATGGACGCACTCCTCCCGGAGCGACCCGGACGGGCCGTCCCCGGGGCCGGGGTGGAGCGGCTGCGGGCCGCCCTCGCCCGGTACCACGTTCCGACGCCGACCCGACCGCCGGACCTCGCCGAGCTGCGGGTCCGGATCGAGCATGCGGAGCAGAGTTACCGGCACGCCAGGTATCCGGCGCTGCTCACCGTCCTGCCCGACCTCCTCGACGCCGCCCGGGAGGCCCGCGCGACGCTGCCGGGTCGGACGACCGACGGGCTCCTGGTGCCGGTGTACGGCCTGATCGCGGTGACCCTGATCAAAGTGGACCAGCCGGAACTCGCCTGGCTGGCCGCGGACCGGGGGATGTCTGTCGCCCTGGCCGTCGGGGAACCTCGGCTGGCCGGGGTCGCCACCGTACCGCTGGTCCAGGCCCTGCGGGGTGTCGGTCGGCATCGGTCGGCGGTGGAGGCCGCCGTCGTCGCCGCCCACCGGCTCAGACCCCCGGGCGACGCTCGCCCGGCCGACCCGTCCCTGGTCGGGGTGCTCCTGTCGCAGGCCGCGCTGGCCGCCGCCGGTCGGGGAGACGAGTCCGGCACCCGAGAGTTGATCCTCCGAGCCAGGGCGCTCGCCACGACGACCGGTGCCGACACCGGGCTCTCCCGTTCCGCCGTCGAGGGCCGTGATGCCGACGTCGCGGCGCCCCGTGCCGCCGTCGGGAACCTCGGTCCCGGCCTGTCGCCCGGTGGGGCGAGCTTCGGGTCGGCGTCGGTGGCGGCCGTCGAGGTGGTGGCCGAGACCGCCCTCGGGCACGTCGCGGCGGCGACGGTACGCCACGAGCGGCTGCTCGCCGCCGAGGGCTGGCGGTGGCTGCCCCCCGAGCATCGGGCCGCCTACCTCCTCGACGCCGCCCGCGCGTACACCCTGGCCGGTGACATGTTCCGGGCCGGTCGCACCCTCCTGGAGGCCGAACGTACCGCCCGCAGCGAGGTCCACGACCGACCCGGCGTACGCGACCTCGTCGCCGTGGTGGCCCGTGCCGCGACCGCCCCCGCCGGACTGGCCCGCCTCGCCGCCGACCTGCACGTCACCTGAACCCACCCGAGCGCTGCTCGCGCTGCCCGGTGCGAGTGTGGAAGGGGAACCCTTCTATGCAGTAGGCGTTGACAGGGGCACTTCCTCACCCCAGGGTGCGGTAGAGGTCGAGGGTGCGGGTGGCGATGGTGTCCCAGGAGAAGTGGTCGACGGCCCGGCGGCGGCCCGCCTTCCCGAGGGCGGCGGTCCGGGCCGGATCGGAGAGCAGCTCGTTGACGGCGGCGGCCAGGTCGGCGACGAACTGGTCCGGGGCCAGCGGGGTGCCGGTGCCGTCGGCGGACTGCATGATCGGCACCAGGAGGCCGGTCTCGTCGTGGGCGACCACCTCGGGGATCCCGCCGGTGGCGGTCGCCACCACTGCGGTCTCGCAGGCCATCGCCTCCAGGTTGACGATCCCCATCGGCTCGTAGACCGAGGGGCAGACGAAGACCGTGGCGTGGGTGAGGACCTGGATCACCTCGGGCTTGGCAAGCATCTCGGCGACCCAGACCACCCCGGACCGACCGGCCCGCAGCTCGGCCACCAACCCCTCCACCTCGGCGGCGATCTCCGGAGTGTCGGGAGCACCGGCGAGCAGGACGAGCTGGGTGTCGGCGGGCAGCTCCCGGGCGGCCCGTAGCAGGTAGGGCAGCCCCTTCTGCCTGGTGATCCGCCCGACGTAGACCACGCTGGGGCGGGTCGGGTCGATTCCCAGCCGGTCCAGCACCGCCGTGTCGTGGTCCGGGGCGTACTGCTCGGTGTCGATCCCGTTGTGGATCACGTACACCCGGTCCGGGTCGACGGCCGGGTACGCGGCCAGGACGTCCCGGCGCATCCCCTCGCTGACGGCCACCACCGCGTCGGCCGCCTCGTACGCGGTCCGCTCGATCCAGGAGGAGAGGGCGTACCCGCCGCCGAGCTGTTCGGCCTTCCACGGTCGCAGCGGCTCCAGGCTGTGCGCCGTCACCACGTGGGGCACCCCGTGCAGCAGCTTGGCGGTGTGCCCGGCGAGGTTGGCGTACCAGGTGTGGCTGTGCACCACGTCGGTGCCGGCGCAGGCGGCGGCCATCTCCAGGTCGACGCCCATGGTCCGCAGGGCGGCGTTCGCCCCCGCCAACCCGGCCGGGTCGGGGTAGCCGGTGACCCCCGGCTCGGTGCGGTCACCGCCGAAGCAGTGCACCCGGACGTCGGCGAGTCGACGCAGCTCGCGGGCCAGGTACTCGACGTGGACCCCGGCCCCGCCGTACACCTCCGGGGGGTACTCCCGGGTCAACAGATCGACGCGCAGCGGTGAGGAGTCCGTCATGCCCTCGCACCCTAGTGCAGGAGAGTCGTCGTACGAGTGGTGAAGTCGGTCGAGGGTGGTTAGCGTCTGTTCATGGCTGCGAAGGTGCTTGCGATCGTCCTGGCGGGGGGAGAGGGTAAGCGCCTCATGCCGCTCACCGCCGACCGGGCCAAACCGGCCGTTCCGTTCGGCGGTATGTACCGGATGGTGGATTTCGTGCTGTCGAACCTGGCGAACGCCGGGTATCTGAAGATCGTCGTCCTGACCCAGTACAAGTCCCACTCGCTGGACCGGCACATCAGCATGACCTGGCGGATGTCGACGCTGCTCGGCAACTACGTCACCCCGGTCCCGGCCCAGCAGCGCCGGGGGCCGTGGTGGTTCGCCGGGTCCGCCGACGCCATCTACCAGAGCCTCAACCTGATCCACGACGAGCAGCCGGAGTACGTCATCGTCTTCGGCGCCGACCACATCTACCGGATGGATCCCCGCCAGATGGTGGAGGCTCACATCGCCTCCGGGGCCGGGGTGACGGTCGCCGGTATCCGCCAGCCGCTCTCCAGCGCCGACCAGTTCGGGGTGATCGAGGTCGGCGAGGACGGCCGCCGGATCCGGGCGTTCCGCGAGAAGCCCACCGACGCGGTAGGGCTCCCCGACGCACCCGACGAGATCTACGCCTCGATGGGCAACTACGTCTTCACCACCAAGGCCCTCCTGGACGTGGTGGAGGCCGACGCCGAGGACAAGACCAGCAAGCACGACATGGGCGGCAGCATCATCCCGCTGCTCGTCGAGCGGGGCGAGGCGAACGTCTACGACTTCCGTGACAACGAGGTCCCCGGCAGCACCGACCGGGACCGGGGTTACTGGCGGGACGTGGGGACCCTCGACTCGTTCTACGACGCACACATGGATCTGATCAACGTCCACCCGGTGTTCAACCTCTACAACTTCGACTGGCCGATCCTCACCGCGCAGCCGCCGTACCCGCCCGCGAAGTTCGTCCACCAGTGGGGCGAGCGGGTCGGCCGGGCCGTCGCCTCGATGGTGTCACCCGGTGCGGTGGTCTCCGGGTCGCTGGTGGAGAACTCGATCGTCTCCCCGAAGGTGAAGGTCCACTCCTGGGCGCACGTCGAGGGGTCGGTCCTGATGGAGGGGGTGGACATCGGCCGGCACGCGGTGGTCCGCCGGGCCATCCTCGACAAGAACGTGGTCGTCCCGGAGGGCGCCGAGATCGGCGTGGACCTGGAACGGGACCGGCAGCGCTACACCGTCTCCGACAACGGCGTCGTGGTCATCGGCAAGGGGCAGCGGGTCGAACCGTGACAACGTGTGACCCGGTCCCCGCCGGGGAATCAGCGAACCCACCGCACCACCCCACAGGAGGATCCCGTCGTGGCCCATCCCCGTGCCGGTCAGCCGGCCCAGCCCGCCGACCTGGTCGACGTGCCGAGGCTGGTCACCGCCTACTACGCCGAGCATCCCGACCCGGACGACCCGGCGCAGCAGGTCTCCTTCGGCACCTCCGGGCACCGGGGCTCGTCGCTGCGCGGGGCGTTCAACTCCGACCACATCCTCGCCGTCACCCAGGCCCTCTGCGACTACCGCCGGGACCGGGGGGTCGACGGACCCCTGTTCCTGGCCCGCGACACCCACGCGCTCTCCGCCCCCGCCGCGGTGGACGCGCTGGAGGTCCTCGCCGCCAACGGGGTCACGGTGCTGGTGGACAGCCGGGACGGCTACACCCCCACCCCGGCCCTGTCCCACGCGGTGCTCACCCACAACCGGGGGCGCACCACGGGCCTCGCCGACGGGATCGTGATCACCCCGTCGCACAACCCGCCCGACGACGGCGGGTTCAAGTACAACCCCACCCACGGCGGCCCCGCCGACTCCGACGCGACCAGATGGATCCAGGACCGGGCGAACGCGATCCTCGCCGCCGGCCTCAAGGAGGTGCAGCGGATTCCGTACGCCCGGGCCCGCGCCGCCGACACCACCGGTGAGTACGACTTCCTCGCCCACTACGTCGACGACCTGCCCGCCGTGCTGGACCTGGCCGCGATCCGCGACGCCGGGGTCCGGATCGGGGCGGACCCGCTCGGCGGGGCGAGCGTGGCGTACTGGGGGGAGATCGCCGACCGGCACCGGCTCGACCTGACGGTCCTCAACCCCACAGTCGACCCGACCTGGCGGTTCATGACCCTCGACGGGGACGGCAAGATCCGGATGGACTGCTCCTCGCCGAACGCGATGGCCTCCCTGATCGCCAACCGGACCGACTACGCCCTCTCCACAGGCAACGACGCCGACGCCGACCGGCACGGGATCGTCACCCCCGACGGGGGGCTGATGAACCCCAACCACTACCTGGCGGTGGCGATCGGGCACCTGTTCCGGACCCGGGACCGGTGGGGGGCGCAGGCGGCGGTCGGCAAGACCCTGGTCTCCTCGTCGATGATCGACCGGGTCGCCGCCGACCTGGGTCGGCCCCTGCTGGAGGTGCCTGTCGGGTTCAAGTGGTTCGTCCCGGGGCTCCTCGACGGGACTGTCGGGTTCGGCGGGGAGGAGAGCGCCGGGGCGTCCTTCCTGCGCCGCGACGGCGGCACCTGGACGACCGACAAGGACGGGCTGCTGCTCTGCCTGCTCGCCGCCGAGATCATCGCCACCACCGGGCGGACCCCCAGCGAGCACTACACAACGCTGACCGAACGTTTCGGTGCGCCCGCGTACGCCCGGATCGACGCCCCGGCCGACCGGGAGCAGAAGGCGGCGCTGGGGCGGCTCTCCCCGGCGCAGGTGACCGCGTCGGAGCTGGCCGGGGAGCCGATCACGGCCACCCTGACCGAGGCCCCCGGCAACGGGGCGGCGCTCGGCGGACTGAAGGTGACCACCGAGTCGGGGTGGTTCGCCGCCCGCCCCTCCGGCACCGAGGACGTCTACAAGATCTACGCCGAGTCGTTCCAGGGACCCGAGCACCTCGCCCGCATCCAGGAGGAGGCCAAGGCGCTCGTCGACGGGGTCCTCTCGGGGAGCTGACCGGGGCGCCCGCGTCACCGCCCGGCACGCGGATCGTTACCTCTGTGGTCGTCGAGCAGAGGGGGTCCCCGTGCCCAGTCGTGTCCGGGCGATCGTCGGCAGGGTGCACGACAGGTGGGCGGCGTCGCGTGACCCGATGGGCTTCGCCCGGTCGCTCGGGGTGAACCTCAACGGCCGGGTGACCTTCTACGGGATCAACAGGCAGATGTTCGGCTCGGAACCGTGGATGATCACCCTCGGGAACGACGTCCACGTCACCGCCGGGGTCCAGTTCGTCACCCACGACGGGGGCACCCTGATCCTCCGCAAGGACCATCCCGACCTGGAGTGGACCGCCCCGATCGTGGTCGGCGACGACGTCTACCTCGGCATCCGGACCATCGTCCTGCCCGGGGTCACCATCGGCGACAGGTGCGTCATCGGGGCCGGTTCGGTGGTGGCCCGGGACATCCCCGACGGCACAGTGGCGGCCGGGGTGCCGGCCCGACCGATCCGCACCACCGACGACTACCTGGCCCGGTTGCAGGCCAAGTCGCTACGGGTCGGACACCTGCCCGCCCAGGCCAAGGCCGAGGCGATCAAGAAGATCTACGGCATCCCGACCGGCTGACCGCCCGGCCCGGGGGTCACCGGGGCGGACGCATCCGACGCCTGTCGAACTGGTCGCGCAACTGCTCCGGGAGAAGTTCACGCAGCTGCTCGGGCAGCAGCGGCAGGTCCAACAGGCTCAACTTGATCTGGTTGCGTTCCTGGTAGCGGTTCGGGTCGAGGCGGACCACCTGCCCGGCGTCGCGCACGTAGCGGACCCGGACCGAGCCCTCGGTGGCGGCCTCCCTGATGACCAGGCCGTCCATCTCCACCGTCACCGCCGCCGAGTCCGGGCGCAGCTCCAGGTGGATCGTCTCGTCGGGGGAGAGGACCACCGAACGGGAGATCCCGGCCATCGGTGCCGACGGGGTCACCACCACCGCATGCGTCGCCGGGGAGACCAGCGGCCCGCCCGCCGCGTAGCTGTACGCCGTGGACCCGGTCGGGGTGGCCACCACCAGCGCGTCGCATCGGTAGTAGCCGTACCGCCGACCGTCCACCGACAGGGTGACGGTGACGAACCCGGAACCGGGCCGACGGACCAGGGCCACGTCGTTGAAGGCCACCACGTCGTCGCCGCACACCTCGCAGGAGAGGCAGGCGTGCGACTCGACGGTGAAGTCCCCCGTGGCCAGCCGGTCCAACGCCCCGGGCAACTCCGGCGGGTCCACCTCGACCAGGAACCCCAGCCGACCCAGGTGCACGCCGAGAACGGGTTTCGGGGTGCGGACCGCCGCACGCAGCGCGCCCAGCATCGTCCCGTCCCCGCCGATGCTGATCAGGGCGTCACAGCGGGCGGCCAACTCGTCGGCGGGCACCGGCTGCACCGAGGACGGCACCCGGTGCCGGTCGGCCGACCGTACGGCCAGGGTGCGCCCGTGCCGGGCCGCCCACCGGTCGACGATCCCCACCACCTCGGAGACGTCCCGGGTGGGATGTAGCACCAGACCGAACCCGTACCCCGCCACCGGTCCAGCTCACCACAGCGGGTCCGGCCACGCGGCGATCCGCCCGATCTCCGGCGACAAGTTCTCCGAGGAGTTTCCGCGACGGCCCCGCCCCCCGGTCGTTGAAGTCATGTACCGACCAGGGCGTGGAGGCAGCTCGTCATGCGACTACTCATCACCGGTGGTGCCGGGTTCATCGGCGCCAACCTCGCACGGGCGGCGGTCGCCGACCCGTCCATCGGGGACGTACGGGTCCTCGACGACCTGGCCACCGGTGTCCTCGGCAACCTCGACGGGCTCGACGTACGGGTCATCCCCGGGTCCATCCTCGCCCCCGACGTCCTCGACGACGCCGTACGGGGTCGCGACGCGATAGTGCACCTGGCGGCCCTGCCCAGCGTCCCCCGGTCGCTGCGCGACCCGGTAGCCTCCCACCACGCCAACGCCACCGGCACCCTCTGCGTCCTGGAGGCGGCCCGCCGTCACGGGGTGGGCCACGTCGTGGTGGCCTCCTCCTCGTCGGTGTACGGGGCCAACCCGGTGCTGCCCAAGACGGAGCTGACCTGGACCCGCCCGCTGAGCCCGTACGCGGTGAGCAAGCTGGCCACCGAGGCGTACGCCCTGGCGCACCAGGCCTCCTTCGGGCTGCCCACGCTGGCCTTCCGCTTCTTCAACGTGTACGGCCCCCGGCAGCGCCACGACCACGCGTACGCCGCTGTGGTGCCCCGGTTCGTGCACGCCGCCCTCAGCGACGAGCCGGTGCAGGTCAACGGCGACGGGCGGCAGTCCCGGGACTTCACCTACGTCCAGACTGTCTGCGACGTGCTGTTGGACGCCGTACGGCGGACCGTCTCCCACCCGCATCCGGTGAACCTCGCCTTCGGGGCCCGGGTGGACCTGCTGACAGTCCTCGACGAGTTGGAGCAGATCGTCGGTCGGCCGATCACCCGTCGACACGCCCCGCCCCGCACCGGCGACGTACGGCACTCCGAGGCCGACAACGAGGTGCTGCGTCGGCTCTTCCCGTCGGTGGTGCCCACCCCCCGGGCGCAGGGGTTGCGGGAGACCGTCGACTGGTTCCGGACCCACGTGATGAAGCAGCCGACCCGTTGACCGGCGCCGCCACCGGAACCGTCGAGGCCGGTGCGGCCCCGTCGTCCGGGGGCGGCCCGCCGGAGCCCGCCGGGGTCGGCCGGACCCGACGGTTGGCCACCGGGATCGTCTCGTCACTGGCCGGTCGGGCGGTGGGCCTGGTCGCGCCGCTTGTCGTCACCCCGTTGACCTTCGGCTACCTCGGTGCCGAACGGTACGGCCTGTGGATGGCTGTCACCTCCCTGACCGGGATGGCCCTCTTCGCCGACCTGGGGCTCGGCAACGGCCTGCTGACCCGACTGTCCCGACTGCACGGCACCGGTGACCGGCCCGCCGCCGCCCGGGAGGTCTCCAGCGCGTACGCGGTGCTCGGTGCGCTCACCGCCGGGCTGCTGGTGCTGCTCGCCGTCGCGGGGGTGACGGTGCCCTGGGCGGACCTGTTCGCGGTGACCGACCCCCGGGTGGCCGCCGGTGCGCCCGCCGTGGCGCTGGTCTGCCTCGGGGCCTTCCTGGTCAACGTCCCCCTCGCCCTGGTGCAGCGCATCCAGTACGCCCACCAGGAGGTGACCCGCAGCAACCTGTGGCAGGCGGCGGGAAGCCTGTCGTCGGTGGTCCTGGTCGGCGTGGCGGTGGCGGCCCGGGTCGACCCGGTGCTGGTGGTGGCGGTGGCGGTCGGTGCGGTACCGGCGACGAACCTGGTGAACACCGTGGCGTACTTCGCCGGTCGGGGTCGGGACCTGCGACCCCGCCGCCGACTCGTGGACCGGCGGGTCGCCCGGAACCTGCTGCGGCTGGGTGCGGCGTTCTGCGCCCTGTCGGTGCTGACCTCCGCCGCGCTCAACGTGGACGCCTTCCTGGTGGGGCGGGTGCTGGGGCTGACCGAGGCCGCCGTGTACGCGGTCGTCCTGCGGCTGTTCGCCCTGCTCGGTCTCTTCGTGACCGTGGTCAACCTGCCGTTGTGGCCTGCGAACGGGGAGGCGATCGCCCGGGGTGACGTGCGCTGGGTCCGCCGCAGCACCCGCCGGATGGTCCTGGTGTCCGTCGGGGCTGTGACACTGCCCGGGGTGGCCCTCGTGGTGGCGGGCAATCCCCTGCTCGACTGGTGGCTGCGCGATCCGCTGTTCCCGACCGTCCCGGTGGCGCTGCTGGCCGCGCTCGCCGGGTGGTCGGTGCTGGTGGCGGCGGCGGCCCCGCTGTTCATGGCACAGAACGCGGTGAGCCTCCTCGGCCCGCAGTTCTTCGGCTGGGCGGGGTTCCTGGCCGTGTCGGTCCCGGCGAAGGTGCTGCTCGCCGAGGGGTACGGCCTCACTGGCGTCGCCGTGGCCACCACCGCCGGTTACGCGCTCACGGTGCTGCCCGCCGCCGTCGTCGGCTACCGCCGGACCCTGTCCGCCGTCGCCACCGGCACCACCGCCGTCGCCACCGGCACCCGGGAGGCCGTCGTCGGCGGCGAGAGGAGGCCTGACGATGCGGATTGACGCCGGACGTCCCGGCCGGACGCTGGGTGCCCTGGCCCGGCTCGTCGACGCGGCCTGGCAGGCGGGGAACCGGACCCGGCGGGCGGTGCGCGGCTGGGCGGTCGCCCACCGGTTCGCCGCCCGGGGCGACCGCCTGGCCTTCGACCCCGACGGGACCTACACCTACGAGACGATCGAGGTGGGTGACGACGTCGACCTCGGGTACCGGCCGATACTGATCGCCGCCCGCAGTCGGATCCGGATCGGCGACAACGTGATGTTCGGTCCGGAGGTGACGATCCGGGGTGGCAACCACCGCATCGACCGGGTCGGCCTGCCGATGATCGCGGTCGGGAAGGAACCCGGCGACGAACGGTACGACAGGGGGGTGACCATCGGCGACGACGTCTGGGTGGGGACCCGGGCGATCATCCTGCACGGGGTGACGGTGGGACGGGGTGCGGTGGTGGGCGCCGGGGCGGTGGTCACCCGGTCGGTGCCGCCGTACGCGATAGTCGCCGGTAACCCGGCCCGGGTGCTGCGGCTGCGCTGGCCGGTCGACCGGATCGCCGCGCACGAGACGGCCTGCTACCCACCCGGGCGACGGTTGACCGAGGCTCAGTTGGCGGAGCTGTCCGACCTCGCCCCCGACGGCCCGGGAACGCCGCCGACACCCGCGTCCGGGGAGCCGTCCGTACCCGGTTCGGCGGAGCCGTCCGTACCCGCGTCGGGGGAGCCGGCCGACCCGTCGGGGGCCGTCGATCCGGTGGCGACGAAGGTGCTCACCGTCGACCGCCAGGCCCGGTAGTCGAAACTGGTGGTGGCGCGGTTGCGGGCCGCCAGGCTCAGCTGCCGCCAGCCCGCGTCGTCGAGTCGGGCGGCACGGCGCAGCCCGGCCCCCACGTCGGCCACCGTGGACCCGGCCAGGACGATGCCCTCCTGCCCGTCGACGACGTACCGGTGCAGGTCGCTGGTGTGGTTGAGCAGCACCGGGCAGCCGGCCGCCAGGCTCTCCGGGACCTTCGAGGGGAAACCCGCGTTGGCGTACCCGGCGTCCGGCCGGACCAGGACCGACAGGTGCGACCGGGACAGCTCCGCCAGGACCCGGTCGCGGGGGACCCGGCCGAGGAAGGTGACCCGGTCGCCGACCTCGACGAGCTGACCCCGGTCCAGGTCGGAGGCGCGGGCCGCGTCGGCCCCGGTCATCCCGGCGACCACCAGTTCGATCCGGTCCCGGTCGGCGGGCGGGAGGGCCAGCAGCGCCGAGACGACCACCGCCAGGAGGTCCTTCGGTCCGGCGGTACCGGCGTAGAGCAGCCGTACGCCGGTCGCCGTCGGGGGCGGGTCACACCTGGCGTACTCGGTGGGGTCGACCAGCGGCGGCACCACGAGCGTCGGCCGCCCGGCGGCCCGGAACCGCTCCCCGAGGGTCTGCGAGACGGTGGTCACCCGGTCGGCCAGCCGGGCGGCCAGCATCGACGCCCAGCGGTGCCGCAGGAAGTAGGGCGTCCACCGGCCCCGGGGGAACTGGGCGGCGTCGTGCCGTTCGCAGACGTCCACTGTCAACGGTCGCCGCAGGGCGGTCCGCAGGACCAGCCAGGTGGTGAGACTCCACAGGTTCAGGGGGACGCAGACCCCGGCCAGGTCCGCCGGGCGCAGCCCGTGCCGCCGCAGCGCCCGGACCATCCGCCACGGTCGGGTCCACTGCCACCACCAGCGCCCCCACCGTCCCTGCGGCGACCCGGTGAGGGTGATCAGCCGTACGCCCGCCGGGAGGATCGGCGCGGCGGGGGGCGGTGACCCCTGCGGGGGCCAGTCGTTGACCACGACGGTGGTGCCGCCCTCGGGGGTGGCCGACCGGGCCAGGTGCAGCAGCCGGTTGGACATCGCGTCGCCGTGGGGGAAGCGGAACGCGCTCAGGGCCACCGTGGTGTCGGGGGTGGCCGACGACGGGCGAAGCTCCGGTTCGACCTTAATTGCAGTATTTCTCATTACCTAGTCACCATTCCTCCGGAAAGTCGGTTAACCGTACGTCGTCGCGGCGGGACCGACGGTCAGGTGCCCCGGCCCGTCGTCGCCGACCCACGGAAGAGGTGACGATGGACGACCCCTATCGGCGGCCCCGACGTCCGGTGGTGGTGCAGCACTCGGCGGGCCGTTCCGGCTCCAACGGGCCGCTGACCGCCGTCGAGCGGGTCGTCGGCTCCCACCTCGCGCAACGGTACGAGTTCGTCCGGATGCACCAGTCCGACGACGGCAACGGCGCGCTCAACGTCCCACTGCTGCGCCGCTGGGTGTCGATGCTCCGGCAGGTCCGACCCGACCTGGTGCACGTGCGGGGACTACAGAACGAGGGCTTCCACGGGGTGCTCGCCGCCCGGCTCGCCCGCGTACCCCGGATCCTGGTCACTGTGCACGGCACGGTCCGTGACCTCACCAGCCCGCCGTCGTGGCGTCGTCACCTGCTGGTGCACGGCGCGGAGCCGTTCACCCTCCGGGCCGCCACCCACGTCGGCACCGTCTGCGAGTACGCCGCAGCGCGACGGTTCGTCCAGGCGGTGGGGGAGAGGTTCGTCGGCGTCATCCCCAACGGCGTACCGGTCCCCGCCGACCCCTCCGCCGCCCGCGACCGGGTCCGCGCCGAACTGGGCCTGGCCCCCAGCGACGTCGTCATGATCGCGGTCAGCCGACTGACCTGGGAGAAGGGGTACGCCGTCCTGGCCCGGGCGCTGCGCCGGCTGGCCCCCGGCCACCTGCGGCGGGTGCTGCTGGTCGTCGGGGACGGACCGGACCGGACCGGGATCGAGTCGGCGCTGTCCGACGCCGGACCGGTCGACGTCAGGTTCCTCGGATCCCGTCGGGACGTACCCGACCTGCTCTCCGCCGCCGACCTGTTCGTCTTCCCGACCCGGCACGAGAACCTGTCGAACGCGCTGCTGGAGGCGATGGCGTACGGACTTCCGGCGGTGGCCTCCGCCGTCGGCGGGAACGTGGAGGTGCTGCGGCGCGGCGGCGGCCGACTGGTGCCGCCGGACGACCCGTCGGCGTTGGCCGCCGCGATCGCCCCACTCCTTGCAGACCCGGTCGAACGTCGGCACCTCGGCGACCTGGCGCGAAAGGTCGTCGACGACGGCTACAGCCTCGACGTGATGCTCGGGACCCTGGACCGGACGTACCGGCGGATCCTCGGAACCCGGGGATGAACCCGCCCGACGCGCCCCGGGTCGCCCTGCTCGGGTTCACCGTCGCCGACGAGGAGTTCGCCAGCGCCACCGCCGGGGACGCCCTGTTGGCGACGCAGACCCACACCTTCGCCTGGGCGCTGGTCCGCAGCCTGACCACTGCGGGCTGCCCGGTGCGGCTGGTCTCGGCGGTCCCGGTCTCCACGTACCCGCGTAACCCGCACGTCCTGTTGCGCGGCGGACGGTTCCGACAGGACGGCGTCGAGGGGCGGCTGCTCGGCTTCGTCAACCTGATCGGCCTCAAGCACCTCACCCGGTTCCTGGCGGCACGTCGTGAGGTCGCCCGGATCCTGCGGGAACGACACACCGACGTCCTCGTCGTACACGGGGTGCACAGCCCGTTCCTGTGGTGCGGAGCGTGGGCCGCGCGCGGCGGTGACCTGCGGGTCGTCGTGGTCCTCACCGACCCGCCCGGAGTGGCCCAACCCACCGACGGTGGGCTGGTCCGTCTCCTGCGCGGCCTGGACGTCCGGCTGGTCCGGGCGGCGCTGCGGCGCTGCGCCGGAGTCGTCGCCCTGACCCCGGCGCTCGCCGACGACCTCGCCCCGGGTCGACCCCGGTTGGTCATGGAGGGCATCTGCACCCCGCCCGGCCCGGTTACGCCCTCCCCGGCGCCCCCCGGGGTACGGGAGATCGCCTACGCCGGCGGGCTGACCCGGGCGTACGGGGTGGACCGGCTGGTCACCGCGTTTCGCGCCCTCCCGGACCCGGATCTGCGGCTGTGCCTGTACGGGCGCGGCGACCTCACCGACTGGCTGAACGTCCAGGCGGTCCAGGACCCCCGGATCCTGCCGCCGACGGTCCTCGACCGGGCGGAGTTGGTGGGTCGACTCACCTCGGCCTCGGTGCTCGTCAACCCCCGCCCGGTCGACCAGGGCTTCGTCCGCTACTCGTTCCCCTCGAAGCTGATCGAGTACCTGGCCACCGGGGTTCCGGTGGTGACCACCCGGCTGCCCGGCATCCCGGCCGACTACACGCCCTGGCTGCGCTTCGCCGAGCCGGACACCGCCGAGGGGCTGCGGGCGGCGCTGGCCTCGGTGCTCGCCCTGCCGCCGGACACCGCCCGGGCGCTCGGATCGCAGGCGGCTGACTTCGTCCGGACCAGTCGCGGCCCGGCGGCCCAGGGCGAGCGGATGCGGACCTTCCTGGCCGACCTGGTGGCCGGAGCCCGGGCGGCCGACCGGACGGGGTCGGCCACCGCCACCACCGGTTAGGACGCCTCGTTGCCCGGACGAACCGTCACCTGTGGTCCCGCACCACCAGCGCGGTCCCCGTCCCCGTCCCCGGGCGGTCGGGCGTCGGCCGCCGCACCGGCATCCCCGGTACGACGCCGTTCGGGGTCTTCGGCCGACGGCGGGCCTCCCGGTCCGGGTCGGTCAGCAGCGACCGGCCCTCCCCGGCAGGCGACCGGTCCCCGGCATCCACCGATCCGCCCTCGGCGGTCAGGACCGAGGTGAGGGCGAGCAGGAGCCACATGCCCAGTGCCACGTCCCAGTGACCGGTCATCCAGATGGGCAGCAACCCGACCAGGAACAGCCCGGTGAGGCGTCGGCCACCCGCGGTGCGGGCCACCGGCACCAGGGCCGTGGCCACGACGGCGGCGAACAGCACCAGCCCGACCAGGCCGAGGTCGTTGCCGACGGTCAGAACCAGGCTGTGCGCCCCGAACCCGAGCGGGTTGGCGACCGGAAAGATCCCCGCGCCGACGCCGAGCAGCAACGACTCCGACCAGGACTGGAGGGCGTACGGCCACACCTGCATCCGTCCGGCGAGGTCACCTGTGGACCGGTAGGCGAAGAGCGTGTCCAGCCAGGTGAGGGCGGAGTGGGTCACCCTGATCGGAATCACCACCAGCAGCACCGGTACGCCGATCAGCGCCACCGGCCAGCAGAACCGCCCGGTCCACCGGGAGACCACGAAGTAGCCGGTGCCCAGGACCAGGGCGAAGAGGGCACCCCGGGTGCCGTTGAGCAGGACCGCGTACCCCAGGACCGGCAGGAGCCCGTACAGGCCGAGGCGCAGCACCCGGTGCAGGCCACCGACCCGGATCAGGACCAGCGCGAGCAGGAACCCGGTGGCCAGCGAGTACGCCGTGAAGTTGATGTTGAATCCCTCGATGCCGTACCGGACCGACAGGGCCATCGACCCGGTGTTCGGGGAGATCCCGGCGGCCTGGGCGTCGGCAATCACCTGCCCGGCCCGGACCGTGCACCCGAGCAGGTACGCGCCGCCGACGAGCAGCAGGTCGACCCGGGTGGTGACCAGGTGGCGCACCGTGACGAACAGGAACGTGGCGGCGACGTACAGGTAGGCGTTGGTGCGGGACACCCCGACGTCGGGGGTCCAGAACAGGGTGCAGACGGCCCACCCGCCGAGGAGCAACGCGAGTGTGTCGGCGGCCCGGGGCCGGGGCATCCGTCCGCTGAGTGCGACGGCGGCCAGCAGCGCCACCCCCAGCAGCGTCTGGTCCCGCAGCCAGCAGGCCAGGAACGCGACCACGCAGAGGATGCCGACGCTGAGGGTGGTGACCTCCCGTCGGGGGGTGGGTGCCGATCCGGGGGCGGAACCGGTGCCGGGAACCTGCCGTCGGGCCGACAGCGGGGGCAGACCGTTCATCGTGGAGCCGTACACGCCTTCGTCCTTCGCGCCGATGCGGATGGAACGACGTCGTGACGACGTCGGGAGGCCACCTGGACGCGGATGGTCCGGCGACGGCACGCCGGGCGACCCGTCGCCGCCGGGACGACAGGTAGGGCGTGAACCGCTCAATGGTGACTGGTCGGTTCTATCAGATGTTGGGGAAGTCAGACGCTTTTTCTGGATTTCGTTGCTTGGTCCGGCCTGTGTCGTTGCCCGAGTTGAGGCCTGCCGCCTGCCGATGTCGGCACGCGGGGCCACCAGACGAACAACGGGAGCGTCAGTGACTTTCTTGACTGCCGGACGCCGGGTGCTCATCACCGGCGGCACCGGCTCGTTCGGCCAGACGATGGTGCGTCGCCTCCTCGACGGAGACGTCGGCGAGGTCCGGGTGCTCAGCCGGGACGAGGCCAAGCAGGACGAGATGCGTCGCCGTCTCGGTGACGAACGGGTCCGCTACCTCATCGGTGACGTCCGGGACCCGGACTCGGTCCGGCTCGCCACCCGGGACGTCGACTTCGTCTTCCACGCCGCCGCGCTCAAGCAGGTACCCTCCTGCGAGTTCTTCCCGCTGGAGGCGGTCCGCACCAACATTCTCGGCAGCGCCAACGTCATCGAGGCCGCCGAACGCAACGGCGTCGGCTCGGTGGTGGTGCTCAGCACCGACAAGGCCGTCTACCCGGTGAACGCCATGGGCATCAGCAAGGCCCTGATGGAGAAGGTCGCCCAGGCCCACGCCCGCAACAACCCACGCAGCGCCACGGTGGTCTCCTGCGTCCGCTACGGCAACGTGATGTACTCCCGGGGCTCGGTGATCCCGCTCTTCGTCGAGCAGGTCAAGGCGGGCCGGGCCCCCACCGTGACGAACCCGGCGATGACCCGGTTCCTGATGTCGCTGACCGAGTCGGTGGAGCTGGTGGAGCACGCCTTCCAGCACGCCCGCCCCGGTGACGTGTTCGTCCGCAAGGCGGTCGCCTGCACCATCGGTGACCTCGCCGAGGCGGTCTGCCGGATCTTCGACGTTCCGTCCAAGATCGAGATGATCGGGGTGCGGCACGGCGAGAAGCAGGACGAGACACTGGCCAGCCGGGAGGAGTTGGCCCAGGCCGAGGACTTCGGCGACTTCTTCCGGGTTCCGGTCGACGCCCGGGACCTCAACTACGCCGTCTACACCTCCGAGGGCGAGTTCCGGGAGTCCCTCCCCGAGGACTTCAACTCGGCCAACGCGCCCCGTCTGGACGTACCGGGGATCATGGAACTGCTCCTCGACCTGCCCGAGATCCGGGCGGAGCTGGCGCTGCGGGACCCGGTGTTGGCGTGCTGAGGCTGGCGCTCACCGGCGGTCGGGGCTTCCTCGGCTGGCACGTCCGGGTCCTCGCCCGCGCCCTGGGCTGGCCGGAACCGGTCCTGGTCGACCGCGACGACCTGCGCGACGACGTCGCCACCGCCGCCAAGCTGGCCGGGGTGGACCGGGTGCTGCACCTGGCCGGGGTGAACCGGGGTGATCCCCGCGAGGTGGCCGCCGGCAACGTCGAGCTGGCCGCCGCCCTCGTCCGAGGGCTGCGTCGGTGCGACACCCCGCCGCCCACAGTGGTCTTCGCCAACTCGGTGCAGGCGGGCAACGGCACACCGTACGGCGACTCGAAGGCGTTGGCCGCCGTCACCCTGGCGGCGGCCCGACCGGACCTGGTCGACGTCGAACTGCCGAACCTGTACGGCGAACACGGCCAGCCCTACTACAACTCGGTGGTGGCCACCTTCTGCCGGCTCCTGGCCGAGCAGCGTGCGCCGCAGGTGGACCAGGACCGGGAACTGAACCTGGTGCACGTCTCCGACGCGGCGGCCCGCCTGATGGGCGCCCCCACCCAGGGCCCCTGGGACGCCGACATGCCGGGACTGCGCGTGGGGGTGCGCGAGTTGGCCGACCGGCTCGCCGGGTTCGCCGCCGTCTACCGGGGCGGGGAGATCCCCCCGCTGACCGACCGGCACGCGGTACGCCTGTTCAACACCTACCGGTCGCACTGCTTCCCGGCGCACTATCCGCTGCCGACGGTGCGGCGGGCCGACGCCCGGGGCGAACTGGTCGAGACGGTGAAGGTGCACGGCGGGGGCGGGCAGACGTTCTGCTCCACCAGTCGTCCCGGGGTCGTCCGGGGGGAGCACTTCCACCTGGCCAAGGTGGAGCGCTTCTGTGTCCTGCGGGGGACCGCCGAGATCCGGCTGCGTCGGGTCGGCACCGACGAGGTCGTCAGGTTCCCGGTCGAGGGCACCGAGCCGGTGGTGGTGGACATGCCGACGATGTGGGTGCACAACATCGTCAACACCGGCTCGACGGAGCTGCTCACTCTCTTCTGGACCAACGAGCTGTTCGATGCGGCCCGCCCCGACACCTGGGCCGAGGCGGTGGAGTTGACTCCGGCGGAGCCGGCCGTGGCGGCGGCGTGAACGCCCACCGGGCGGTCGGCGGGATCAGGGAGGAACAGGCATGACCAGAGTGATGACAGTGGTCGGCACCCGTCCGGAGATCATCCGGCTGTCCCGGGTGTTGGACCGGCTGGACCGTACCGTCGACCACGTCCTGGTGCACACCGGGCAGAACTGGGACCGGTCGCTGTCCGACGTGTTCTTCACCGAGCTGCGGCTGCGCCAGCCGGACCGGTTCCTCAGGGTGGACACCTCGTCGTTGGGGCGGGTCCTGGGCGGGGTCCTGGTCGGGGTGGAGCAGGCCATCACCGAGGTACGCCCCGACGCCCTGCTGGTCCTCGGGGACACCAACAGCTGCATCGCGGCGCTGATGGCCCGCCGGATGCGGGTGCCGGTCTACCACATGGAGGCCGGGAACCGGTGTTTCGACCTCAACGTCCCGGAGGAGACCAACAGGCGGCTTGTCGACCACGTCGCCGACTTCAACCTGGTCTACACCGAGCACGCCCGACGCAACCTGCTCGCCGAGGGCCTGCACCCGCGCCGGATCCTGCACACCGGCTCCCCGATGCGGGAGGTGTTGACGCACTACCTGCCCGACGTGGAACGCTCCGCCGTCCTCGACCAACTCGGTCTCACCGAGGACGGGTACTTCCTGGTCAGCGCGCACCGGGAGGAGAACGTCGACAGGCCGGACCGGTTGGGTTGCCTGCTCGACTGCCTCCGCGCGGTCCGTGACACCTGGGGACTGCCGGTGCTGGTCAGCACCCATCCCCGGACCCGCAAGCGGTTGGAGTCGCTGGCCGCCGACGCGTTGAGCCTGGACCGGATCACCTTCCACGAACCGTTCGGTCTGATCGACTACGTCCAGTTGCAGCGCCGGGCCCGCTGCACCCTCTCCGACAGCGGCACGATCAGCGAGGAGGCGGCGATCCTCGGCTTCCCGGCGGTCACCCTCCGCGAGTCGATCGAGCGTCCGGAGGCGCTGGACGCGGGCGGGATCGTGATGACCGGCCTGGACCCGGCCGGGGTGGTGGAGGCGGTCCGGGTGGTAGTCGACCAGGTGGCCGCCGACGGGGTGCCCTGCCCGGCCGACTACCGGGTCACCGACACGTCCCGCCGGGTTGTCGACTTCGTCCTCTCCACAGTCCGCCGCCACCACGACTGGGCCGGCATCCGCCACTGACGACCCGACGCGGGCCGGGGATTCGACCTCCGACCCGACGCGCGGGCCGGGGGGTTCGACCTCCGGCCCGCGCGTCGCCGGGTCACCTGCTGAGCACCACCCGCACGGTACGGGCGAGGATGCGCAGGTCCCCGAGGAAGCTGCGGGTGTCGACGTAGCGCAGGTACATCTCCACCTTCCGGGGCAGGACCACCGAGACGTAGTACTCCTCCGGCTGGGCGGCCTGCGCCAACTCGGCCGACTCGTGGCGGTACGCGATCGACGCCGGGTCGGTGATCCCGGGCCGTACGGACAGGATCCGCAGACGGGCCGGCGGGGGCCAGTGGGCGACGTACCTGTGCACCTCGGGACGCGGACCCACCAGGCTCATGTGGCCGACCAGGACGTCGTACAGCTGGGGGAGTTCGTCGAGTTTCGTGGCGCGCAGGAGTCGACCCACCCGGGTGATCCGGTCGTCGGTGTCGGAGGTGACGGCGGCCCCCGCCACCGACCGCATGCTGCGGAACTTGTGGATGTGGAAGCTGGTGCCACCCCGACCGGCCCGCTGCTGCCGGAACAGCACCGGGCCGCCGTCGTCGAGCCGGATCGCCACAGCGATCAGGGCCAGCACCGGGGCGGACAGCAGCAGGGCCACGGCCGCGACCGTGACGTCGAAGATCCTCTTGATCACTGGAGCACCTTGTGGACAGTGGTGACGACCCGCTCGACCTGTTCGTCGGTCATGGCCGAGAAGAGGGGCAGGCTGACCACCCGGGCGAACTCCGCGCTGGCGACCGGGAACAGGTCGTCGGTGAGCCGCCCCCGGTCGCGCCAGTAGGTGTGCTGGTGCAGCGGGATGAAGTGCACGCTGCACCCGACGCCGAGGCGGGACATCTCCCGGACGAAACCGTCCCGGTCGCAGGGCGCGTCGGAGCGCAGCCGGACCACGAACAGGTGCCAGGCGTGCACGTCCCCGGCTGGACCGGGCGGCGGGAGGTCCAGGGGGAGGTCGGCGAAGGCGCTCCGGTACCGCCCGGCGATCTCCTGTCGGCGGGCGCGCATCGCCTCCGCCCGGTCGAGTTGGACCAGGCCCATGGCGGCGGCCGGGTCGGTGAGGTTGCACTTCCAACCCGCCTCGACCACGTCGTACCGCCAGGACGGTCGGTCGCTGCGGTACCGGGCGAAGCCGTCCCTGTCGAACCCGTGCAGCCGGGTGGTACGGATCCGGCGGGCCACGTCGGGGTCGCGGGTGACCACCATCCCGCCCTCGCCGGTGGTGATGGTCTTCGTCGCGTAGAAGCTGAAGACCGTCGCCGCGCTGGTGCCGGCACCCACCGGGATCCCCTGGCTGCTCGCCGGGAAGGAGTGGGCGGCGTCCTCGACCACAGCGAGGCGGTGGGTGTCGGCGAAGTCGCGAAGGTCGGCGGCGGACACGGGTTGGCCGGCGAAGTGCACCGGGACGACGGCGACGGTCCGGTCGGTGACCTTGCGGGCCGCGTCGGTGAAGTCGATGTGGAGGGTGTCCGGTTCCACGTCGACGAGGACCGGTTCGGCGCCCAGGTGGACCACGACCTCGGCGGTGGCGGTGAAGGTCCAGGTCGGGACCAGCACCTCCATGCCGGGGCCGACGCCGAGCGCCTCCAACGCCAGGTGCAGACCGGCGGTCGCGGAGTTCACCGCGACGGCACCGACCCGGCCCCCGCACGCGTCGGCGAAGCGCTGTTCGAAGCGGGGCACCAGGGGACCGCTGGAGAGCCAGCCCGAACGCAGGGCGTCGGTGACGGCGGCGATCTCCTCCTCCCCGATGTCCGGCAACGCGAAGGGAAGCCTGCTGTCGTCCACCACGAACTCCTCTTTCCTGCATTGCGAGTTTTCGGGTCTACCGCAGAGTTAAACTCCTTTCGCCCTTTCTGGTGACTATTCAACCGTTATGCGAATCTTTCTCGTGAGGTGCGAATGCGGGTCGGCCTGCTCACCCAGTGGTACGACCCCGAGCCGGGTCCGGCGGCACTGCCCGGTGCCCTCGCCCGGGGGCTCGCCCGCCGAGGCCACGACGTCCAGGTGCTCACCGGGTTCCCGAACTACCCCACCGGCCGACTCGCCCCCGGTCACCGGATCACCCGCCGCCGCGACGAGGTCGGCGACGAGGGCGTACGGATCCGCCGGGTCGCCCTCTACCCCAGCCACGACGCGTCGGCGCTGCGCCGACTGACCACCTACGGCTCCTTCGCCGCCTCCGCCCTCGCCTCCGGCACCGACGCGCTGCGCGGCCTCGACGCCCTCTGGGTCAGCAACTCCCCGATCACCGTCTCGCTGCCGATGTGGTTCACCCGCTACGCCCACCGGATCCCGGTCGTCCTGCACGTGCTCGACCTCTGGCCGGACAGCGCCCAGGCCAGCGGATTCCTCGGCACCGGCCGACGCGGACGGGTCCTCACCCACGCCATGAGCGGCTGGTGCGCGGCGATGTACCGGGCCGCCGCCCGGGTCGCCTACATCTCGCCCGGAGTCGGGGAACTCCTCGCCCGCCGGGGCGTACCCGAGGAGAAGCTCGTGCACATCCCGATGTGGGCCGACGAACACCCCGGCCCCGGCCCCGGCGACCTCCGCGCCGAACTGGGCCTGAGCCCCGACCAGACCGTCCTGGCGTACGCGGGCACCATGGGCGAGGCCCAGGGGCTCGACGCCCTGGTGGAGGCCCTGACCCTGGTCGACGAGCCCGGACTGGTCTGCCTCTTCGCCGGCTCCGGGAACGCCGAGGGACGCCTACGGGACCAGGTCGAACGGCACGGGCTGCGCAACGTCCGGTTCCTCGGGCGGCTGCCCGCCGACCGGATGCCGGCCCTGCTGCGCACCGGTGACGCCCACGTGGTGAGCCTGCGATCCACCGGGATGTCGGCCTACACCATGCCGAGCAAGGTCCAGACCATCCTCGCCGCCGGACGCGCCCTGCTGGTCGCCGCCGACGGTGACGCGGCGGCCGTCGCGGCGGCCAGCGGTGCCGGGATCACCGCCCGGCCCGGCGACCCGCACTCGATCGCCGACGCCGTCCGCGAGGTGTGCGCGCTCGGCAGGGAGAAACTCGACATCCTGGGCCGGGCCGGCCGCGAGTTCTACGACAGGGAGTACTCGCTCGCCGCCGGGGTGCGGCGGGTCGAGGAGGCGCTGCGGGCCGCCGCCGCGACCGGGGGCCGTCGATGAACCCCGGCACCCACTGCGACCTCGCCCCGCTGACCGCAGCAGACGTCCGGGCCGCCGCCGCGCTGCACGTCCGCGCCTTCGACAGGTTCTTCCTGTCCAGCCTCGGCGAGCCCTTCCTCAGGGAGTTCTACACCGGCTTCGTGCAGGACCCCGACGCGGTCACCGCCGTGGCCCGGGATCCCGACGGTCGGCTCGTCGGCACCGTCGTCGGGACAGTCGCCCCGGGGATGTTCTTCCGCCGGCTCCTGCGCCGCAGGGGCGCCCGGCTGGCGTTGGCGGCCGTGCCGGCGGTGCTGCGTCGACCCGGGGTGGCGGTACGGGTGCTGCGCGGGCTCGCCTACCGGGGCGAGGTGCCCGTCGCCACCCGGGGTGCCCTGCTCAGCTCGATCTGCGTCGACCCCGCCACCGAACACGGCGGGCACGGTCGCCGCCTCGTCGACGCCTGGTGGCGGCAGGTCCGCCGACGGGGGGTCACCTCGGCGTACCTGACCACCGACGCCGTCGACAACGACCGGGTCAACGCCTTCTACCGCCGGGCCGGGTGGACCCCGGCGGGAAGCTTCACCACCGCCGAGGGACGGCCGATGAACTGCTACACCCGCTGCGCCGGTGTCGACGCCGACCAGCCGGTCAGCGCCAGTCGTCACCGGCCTCCAGTCGCCGGGTGAGCAGGGCCCGCAACGGGATCGACTCGCCGTCGCGGCCACCCCGACCGAGCACCAACGGCGGCGGATCACCCGCCGGCTCCACCCCGAACAACCGGAACCGGAACCGGGACGGGACGCTCAACAGGTGGAACCGGCCTTCGGTGTCCACCGCCCGGGTCCGGGCCCGATCCACGTACCAGCCGGTCAGTGGCGTCCGGTAGCGCGCCCGGCCGTCGTGGGACCGGGCGGTAAGACGGGTCGTGGCCAGCCCGCGCCGGGCCGCCTCGGCGGCGAACCCCGCCACCATCTCGGCGGCCTCGGCGTGCTCGGCCGCCAGTCGCCGCCGCTCGGCCTCCGCGTGCGCCCGGACCGCCCGCCCGCGCTGCTCCTGCCAGTCCCGGCCGTCGTCGTCACCCACGCCCCGACGCTACGCCCCGCACCCCCGACCGGACCACGCCGGACGGGGGTGCGGGCACCGGTTCAGGCCAGGCCGGCCCGGCGCAGCGCCTCGGCCATCGCGTCGTTGACCGGGGCGGCACCCCGGCCGGAACGCTGCTGCGGCCCGCCCCGTGCACCCCGGCCGCCCTGGTCACCGCGCTGGTCACCCCGGCCGCCGCGCTGGCCACCGGCGGTCGACCGCCCGGCCCCGCCCGCACCGGCCTGGTCGCTCCGGTCGCCGCGCTGACCACCCGAACCACCCCGTCGGCCCCCACCGGCGTCCCGCTGACCGCCGGTCGGCGCGGCACCCCGGCGACCACCCTCGCCGGAGCCCCGACCGCCACCGGCCGGCGACTCGTCCTCCAGCCGCAGGGTCAGCGAGATCCGCTTGCGCGGTACGTCCACGTCGAGCACCTTCACCCGGACCACGTCACCGGACTTCACCACGTCGCGGGGATCCTTGACGAAGGTGTGCGACATCGCCGAGACGTGCACCAGGCCGTCCTGGTGCACCCCGACGTCGACGAAGGCCCCGAACGCGGCCACGTTCGTGACCACCCCCTCCAGCACCATGCCGGGGGTGAGGTCGCCGATCTTCTCCACCCCCTCGACGAAGGTCGCCGTACGGAACTCCGGCCGGGGGTCACGTCCCGGCTTCTCCAACTCGGCGAGGATGTCGGTGACTGTGGGCAGACCGAACGTGTCGTCGACGAAGTCGGTGGCCCGCAGCCCGCGCAGGATGGCGCTCTTGCCGATGATCGAGGTGAGGTCCTGCCCGGTGCCGGCCAGGATCCGGCGGACCACCGGGTACGCCTCCGGGTGCACGCTCGACGAGTCCAGCGGGTCGTCCCCACCCGGGACGCGCAGGAAGCCCGCGCACTGCTCGAACGCCTTCGGCCCGAGCCGGGGCACCTTGCGCAGCTCCGCCCGGCTCCGGAACGGGCCGTTGGCGTCCCGGTGCAGCACGATGTTCTCGGCCAACCCCGCACCGATCCCGGAGACCCGGGTGAGCAGCGGGGCGGAGGCGGTGTTCACGTCCACCCCGACCGCGTTGACGCAGTCCTCGACCACAGCGTCCAGCGACCGGGAGAGCTTCACCTCGGAGAGGTCGTGCTGGTACTGCCCGACCCCGATCGAGCGCGGGTCGATCTTGACCAGCTCGGCCAGCGGGTCCTGGAGCCGACGGGCGATGGAGACCGCACCGCGCAGCGACACGTCCAGACCGGGCAGCTCCTGCGAGGCGTACGCGGAGGCGGAGTAGACAGAGGCCCCGGCCTCGGAGACCACCACCTTGGTCAACGACAGCTCCGGGTGCCGCTTGATCAGCTCACCGGCGAGCTTGTCGGTCTCCCGGCTGGCGGTGCCGTTGCCGATGGCGATCAGCTCCACGCCGTGCGCGGCGGCCAGCGTCGCCAGGGTCGACAGCGAGGCGTCCCACTGTCGGCGCGGCTCGTGCGGGTAGATCGTGTCGGTGGCGACGACCTTTCCGGTGGCGTCCACCACCGCCACCTTCACCCCGGTACGCAGACCCGGGTCCAGGCCCATGGTCGCCCGGGTGCCGGCCGGCGCGGCCAGCAGGAGGTCACGCAGGTTGGTGGCGAAGACCCGGACCGCCTCCTCCTCGGCGGCCTGCCACAGCCGCATCCGCAGGTCCGCCCCGAGGTGGATGAGGATCCGGGTACGCCACGCCCAACGGACCGTGTCCGCCAGCCACCGGTCCGCCGGGCGACCCGCGTCGGTGATCCCGAACCGGCCGGCGACCGCCGCCTCGTACCGGCTGGGGCCGGCCGGGACGCCGTCCGAGTCACCCTCGGGCTCCGGATCCATCGTCAGGTCGAGCACGCCCTCCTTCTCGCCCCGCAGCATCGCCAGGATCCGGTGCGAGGGCAGCTTCGGGTACGGCTCGGCGAAGTCGAAGTAGTCGGCGAACTTCGCCCCGGCGGCCTCCTGGCCGTCGCGTACCTTCGCCACCAGCCGGCCCCGCGACCACATCTGCTCCCGCAGGGTGCCGATCAGGTCGGCGTCCTCGGCGAAGCGCTCGATGAGGATGGCCCGGGCCCCCTCCAGCGCGGCTGCCGGATCGGCCACCCCGGCGTCGGCGTTCACGTACCCGACGGCGGCGACCTTCGGCTCCACCCCCGGATCGGCCAGCAGCGTCTCGGCCAACGGCTCCAGACCGGCCTCCCGGGCGATCTGGGCCCGGGTCCGGCGCTTCGGCTTGAACGGCAGGTAGATGTCCTCCAGCCGGGACTTCGAGTCGGCCGCCATGATCTGGGCTTCGAGGGCCTCGTCGAGCTTGCCCTGGCCCCTGATCGACTCCAGCACCGCCGCGCGCCGCTCGTCCAGCTCCCGCAGGTAGCGCAGCCGTTCCTCAAGGGTGCGCAGCTGGGCGTCGTCGAGGAGCCCGGTGGCCTCCTTGCGGTAGCGGGCGATGAACGGGACTGTGGAGCCGCCGTCGAGCAGCTCCACTGCCGCCCGTACCTGGCGCTCGGCGACGCCGAGCTCGTCGGCGATCCGCTGATGAACAGACTGGGTCACGATGATGATCCGCCTTCTCGGGTGGGTTCCGTCCTGCATTGTGCCGCCCTGCCCCGACAGCCGACCCCGCACCCGCCGGGAACCGCTGCGATCAGGGCCTCGACTGTCGTGTCCACCGCGCTCCGGTGACCCGTCGCCCCGCCGCCGGGTCTGCGCTAGCGTGGCGATCATGGAACCACCTGCGGACGCGCGGGCCCGCCGACTCTTCGGCGGAAGTGCCCGCACCCTCGGTGACCTGGCCGCCAGCCCGTTCCGGGCGGACCGGGACCGGATCGTCAGCTCACCGTTCTTCGCCCGGCTGGCCGGGGTCACCCAGGTGGTCAGTCCCGGCGGATCCGGGCTGCTGGTGCACAACCGGCTCACCCACAGCCTGAAGGTCGCCCAGGTGGCCCGGGCGATCGCCGAGCGGCTCGGGACCGACGAGGGGCACCGCGAGCTGCTGACCGCCCTCGGCGGCTGTGACCCGGACGTGGTGGAGGCCGCCGCGCTCGCCCACGACCTGGGCCACCCGCCCTTCGGGCACCTGGGGGAGCGGGTACTGGATCGGCTCGCCCGCAACCGGCTCGGCCTGACCGACGGATTCGAGGGCAACGCCCAGTCGTACCGGATCGTCACCAGCACCGAGATCCGGGGAGCTGCCACCACCGGGCTCGACCTGACCGCCGCCGTCCGCGCCGCGATGCTGAAGTACCCGTGGACCCGGCTGGACCACCCCGACCCGCACCCCCGCCTGCTCGACCCGCCGCCGCGTGGGGCCACCCCACCGCCGGACGACCCGGGCAGCGGCTCGTCGAAGTTCGGGGCGTACCGCACGGAGCTGGGTGACCTCCGGCAGGCCCGGGAGCCGTTCGTCGGGCGGATCGCCGACTGGCAGCAGACCCCCGAGGCGTCGGTGATGGACACCGCCGACGACATCGCGTACGCCATCCACGACGTGGAGGACTTCTACCGGGTGGGGGTGCTCCAGCAGGGCACCGTGGCCGCCGAGCTGATGGCCTGGCAGCGGGAGAGCGGCCACTTCCGGGCGATCACCGACCCGGCGCTGGACGGGGTGGCCCGCCGACCCGGGGCCGCCATCGAACAGCTCCGTCGACAACTGCACCGCAAGGACGGCTGGATCGCCGACGACGAGGCGTTCGCCGCCGCCGTCGAGCACGTCCGCGCCGAACTGGTCGAGGGACTGTTGGCGTTGCCCTTCGACGGGTCGATCGAGGCGGAACAGTACGTGGCCCGCTTCTCCGCCCGCTGGACCACCCGACTGGTCGACTCGATCACCGTCACCGACAAGCCCTCGATGCGCTCAGGTCACGTCCTGCTCGCCCCGGCCCAGTGGCACGAGGTGCAGGTCCTCAAGTTCGTCCACCACCGGTTCGTGCTGGCCCGCCCCGACCTGGCCCTGCACCAGCGGGGTCAGGCCCGGCTGTTGGACACCCTGGTCGACGCGTTGTGGGAGTGGCTGCTGGACCCGGAGGAGACCTCCCGGCTGCCGCGCCGACTGCACGACCTGGTCGAGTTGGCCGAGGCCGAACTGCACCCCCGGACCACCGACCGGATCGGCAAGGCCCGGGGACGGGCGATCATCGACTTCGTCGCCCAGCTCACCGACGGACAGGCGGTGGCGATGCTCGACGTCCTCTCCGGGCGCTCCGGGGCGCTCTGGACCGACGCCTTCGTCCTCTGACCCGACCACCTCGGGGCGACCGACGCCGTCAGGTGATCGAGCGCCACCATCGGTCGACCGGCGGCGGGTCGTCGACCACCACCCGCTCGCCGGGGCGGGGGACGGCCAGCCGGACGCCCCGGGTCGCCGCCTCGGCCACCAGCCGCTCCACCGGTTCGGACCAGTCGTGCAGGGCCAGGGTGAAGGTGGCCCAGTGGACCGGGATCAGCAGGTCACCACGGAGGTCGACGTGGGCGGCGACGGCCTCCTCGGGGAACATGTGGATGCTCGGCCACGCCCTGTCGTACGCGCCGATCTGCATCAACGTCACGTCGAAGGGGCCGTGTTCGGCACCGATCTCGGCGTACCCGTCGAAGTAGCCCGAGTCACCTGTGTAGTAGACCCGCCGCCGTTCCCCGGCCACCACCCAGGAACTCCAGAGCGTGCCGTCGCGGCTCAACCCCCGCCCGGAGAAGTGCTGGGCGACGGTGGCGGTGATGGTCAACCCGGCCACCCGGTGGCTCTGCGACCAGTCCAGCTCGACGATCCGGTGCTCCGGCACCCCCCACCGTTCCAGGTGGGCGCCCACCCCCAACGGCACCAGGAACGGCGCGGACTGCCCCTCGGTCAACGCCCGTACGGTGGCGAGGTCGAGGTGGTCGTAGTGGTCGTGGGAGATCAGCACCGCGTCCACCGCGGGCAGGTCGGCCAGCTCGACCGGGGGCTGGTGCAGCCGCTTCGGCCCGACCACCGACGACGGGGAGCAACGTCGGCTCCACACCGGGTCGAGCAGCACCCGCCGCCCCTCGATCTCGATCAGGGCGGAGGCGTGGCCGTACCAGACGATGTTGAGTTCGGCGTGGTCGCCGGGGGTGGGGGCGGCCCCGGGGCGTACCACCGGAACCGGTCGGCGCGGGTGGCGCTGCTGCTTGCCGAAGATCAGCTCCCGGACCAGGTCCCGGTCGGGGGCACCCGCTATCGACCGGCTCCGTCCCCGGTTTCGGAAGGTGCCGTCGTGGAACTGCGGGGACCGCGCGGCCCGCTCGGCGCGGGCCCCGGTGACCCGACCCCCGAGGGCCGCCGGGATGTCCCGGACGACCCAGGCCAGTCCGGCCAGGGCGGCCAGACCCACTGCGGCGGGCACCCACCGCCCCGCACCCCGTCGGGGATCCTGCTCCGTCGGTCCCGCCATGTCCGTCGTCCTCCCACCCGTACCGCCGTCCTCCACGTTAGGGCACGGGCGGTGGCGGCACCCGCCCGCCCGGCCCGGTGGTGAGCTGGTCCACGGCGGCGAGGAGGCCACTGCCCATCCGGGACCGGGCCCGGACCGCCGGGTGGGTCGCCCCGAAGTCGTCGGCACCCGCCTGACCGGCCGCGAACAGGGCGTACGTCACCACCGGCGCCCCGTCGTCGGCGAAGACGATCCCGGCCTCGTGTCGGGCGTCGACGAACCAGCCCGCCTTGGTGGCGACCCGGGACCGCTGCGCCGAGGACATCTCCCGGCGGATCCCGTCGGTGAACGCGACGGGCGAGCGGAGCAACCCGAACAGGTATCCCGTCGACTCCGCCGAGAGCAGTGCCCCGGTGGCCAACCCCCGCAGCAGGTCGTGGGTGCCCCGGGCGGTGGTGGTGCCCAGGTGGAACCGGTGCGGGTCGGCCGCCGGTCGGACCTGGGTCTCCGGTCGGCCCTTGTCCCGCAGGATCCGGTTGACCAGGTCGGCCGGGCAGACCAGCCCACAGAGTCGGACCGCCGTGTCGTCGGAGACGGTGAGCAGGTTCGCCAGCGCGTGACCGAGGGTGACGGTGCTCGGCCAGGCCCCGTCCAGGGCGAAGATCCCGTCCGACCCGGGCACCACGACGTCCCGGGTGACCTCGATGCGCCGGTCGAGGGCGACCTGTCCCCGGTCGACCAGGTCCAACACCGCCACCGCCACCGCGACCTTGTTGACGCTGTACGCCTCGACGGGGGTGTCCGGCTCCTCGGCCACCGCCTCCCGGGGTGTCCCGTCCGGCCCGGCGACGCTGACGTACGCCCGCCAGGTTCCGCCGGCTTGGTCCCGGTGCCGGGCGTATCCGGCGGCCACCCGCCGCAGGGCTGTCGCCGTCCGGCGGTCGGCGGCGGACCGGCCGCTCACAGGGACCGCAGGGTCCGGACCAGCCGGACCAGCCCGGTCAGGCCGGATCCCCACCCACCTCGGACCGCCGACCCGGCCGGTGCCGGGGCGAAGACCACCCCGTCGTGCGGACCGATCCGCTCCCCGGTCAGCCCGACCCGGCGCATCAGCGGTCCGACCAGGACGTCGTACGTCCCGGGGAGCACTGTGAACCCGAGTCGCATCAGCCCGTTGAGCCGACCCACCGAGACCTCCCGGCGGGGCCGGTCGGCGCAGTCCAGGACGGCCCGCGCCACCCGTCGGGCGTCGGTGGCCGGGGGTGGTGGTCGACCGGCCCACCCCAGGTAGTTGGCCGCCTGCTGGTAGACCGGGGTGTCCACGCTCCCCGGGCTGACCAGGCAGATCCGCACGTCCGGTCGGTCCCGACCCTCCTGTTGCAGGGTCCGGACCAGCCCGTGCAGGCCCCACTTGCTGGCGACGTAGGCGCTCATGTACGGCGCGGTGATGTGACCGAGCACCGAACCGGTGAGGACGAGGGTGCCGCCCCCGGTGGCCCGTAGCCGCCGCAGCGCCTCCCGGGCCACCACCGCCGCGCCCAGCAGATCGGTCCGGATCACCTGCTCGAAGACCCGCTCCGGGATCTCCTCGAACCGGCCGTACGCCATCACCGCTGCGGTGTGCGCCCACACGTCGATCCGGCCGAACTCCCGCTCCGCCGTGTCGGCAAGCTCCTCGACCCGTGCCGAGTCGGTGATGTCGGTGGGCACCGTGCGGACCGTCGCGCCGACCGCCCGGCACTCGGCGCGTACCTGGTCGAGGGCCTCGGGGGAGCGGGCGGCGAGGACCAGCCGGTCGCCGCGGGCGGCGAACGCCCGGGCCGCCGCCCGGCCGATCCCGCTCGTCGCGCCGGTGACCACCACCGTCCGGTTCACGGTTGCAGCACGACCTTGACGCATCCGTCGGTCTTGTCCTGGAACATCTGGTACGCCTGCGGGGCGTCGGCCAGCGGCATCCGGTGGGTCATCAGATCCTCCACACCCAGCGGGTCGTCGTCCCCGGCGAGCAGCGGGAGGATCTCGTCGGTCCACCGCCGGACGTGGCACTGACCCATCCGGACCTGGATGCCCCTGTCGAACATCTCCATCAGCGGCAGCGGGTCGGCCTCCCCGCCGTACACCCCGGAGATGGAGACGGTCCCGCCCCGCCGGACGGCCTTCAACGCCGCCTTGAGCACCACCAGCCGGTCCCCGCCGACCTTGTCGATCATGGGTTGGGCGACGGCGTCGGGGAGCAGCCCGACGGCGGCCTGGGCCACCTTGCCGGGAGTGGACCCGTGCGCCTCCATCCCGACCGCGTCGATCACCGCGTCCGGACCCCGCCCGTCGACCAGGGCGATCAGCGCCTCCGGTACGTCGCTGAGCTTGTTGACGTCGACGACCTCGATCCCGTGCCGACGGGCCATCTCCAACCGCTCGGGCACCAGGTCCAGGCCGATCACCCGCTCGGCCCCGAGGTGCCGCCCGATCCGGGCGCAGAGCTGCCCCACCGGCCCGAGACCGAACACGGCGAGGGTCCCCCCGCGCGGCACGTCGGCGTACTTCACCGCCTGCCAGGCGGTCGGCAGGATGTCGGAGAGGTAGAGGTAGCGTTCGTCCGGTCCGCTCTCCGGGACCTTGATCGGCCCGAAGTGCGCCTGCGGTACGCGCAGGTACTCGGCCTGCCCGCCCGGCACCGACCCGTAGAGCGAGGTGTACCCGAACAGGCTGGCCCCCTTGCCCTGCGCCCGGACCTGGGTGGTCTCGCACTGGGCGTAGAGCTGTCGGCGGCACATCCAACAGGAGCCGCAGGCGATGTTGAACGGGATCACCACCCGGTCACCGGGGCGCAGGTGGGTCACCTCCGGCCCCACCTCCTCGACGATCCCCATCGGTTCGTGCCCCAGCACGTCACCCGGGTTCAGGTAGGGGCCGAGCACCTCGTACAGGTGCAGGTCGGAGCCACAGATCGCGGTCGAGGTGATCCGGACGACGGCGTCGGTCGGCTCCTCGATGCGCGGGTCGGGCACCTCCTCCACCCGGACGTCCCGCTTACCGTGCCACGTCAGTGCCTTCATGCGGCTGCCTTCCCGTCGTCTCGGAGCCCGTATCGCGGTCCTGGTCCGTACGAGGTGCTACCCGTGTTGCAGCCCTTGAACCCTGGCCCGCCCCGCACCGCCGCAACGTTGCACCCTCGACCACCCGGGCACCCGGATTCCCCCTCCCCCGGTGACCAGCACCTTCCTTAGGTGCAGACAGCGCGTTGTACACCTCGACGACGTGGGCGGCGTCCACCATCTCGGCGGCGCAGGTGCCGACGAGTCGAAAACGCCACCGGCGTCCAGCTCCGGGGAGCATGGACGCCGGTGGTCGTCGCGTCGGCGGGGCCGCACCGCGGCGGCCCGGAGGGGAAAGCTCAGGTGCCCGGGGTGTCGCCCCGCTTGGCGCTGGCCGCCAGGTAGTCGCGGTTGAGCCGGCCGATGGTGCTCAGCGGGATGCCCTTGGGGCAGACCACAGTGCACTCACCGGCGTTGGTGCAGCCACCGAAGCCGGCCTCGTCGTGTGCGTCGACCATCCCGATCACCCGGGTGTACCGCTCCGGCTGCCCCTGCGGCAGCAGCGACAGCTGGGTCACCTTGGCTGCGGTGAAGAGCATCCCGGAGCCGTTCGGGCAGGCCGCGACGCAGGCGCCGCAGCCGATGCAGGCGGCCGACTCGAAGGCGGCGTCGGCGTGGGCCTTCGCCACCGGCACCGAGTGGGCCTCGGGGGCACTTCCGGTCGGCACCGTCACGTAGCCACCGGCGGCGATGATGTCGTCGAACGCCTCCCGGTTCACCACCAGGTCCTTGATGACCGGGAATGCCTGGGCCCGCCACGGCTCGATGTCGATCGTCTCGCCGTCGGAGAACTGCCGCATGTGCAGCTGACAGGCGGTGGTGCCGCGCTGCGGTCCGTGCGCGTCACCGTTGATCATGAGGCCGCACATGCCGCAGATGCCCTCGCGGCAGTCGTGGTCGAAGGCGACCGGCTCCTCGCCGGCCAGGATCAGCCGCTCGTTGAGCACGTCGAGCATCTCCAGGAACGACATGTCCGCAGAGACGTCTTCGACCTTGTAGGTCACCATCCGACCCTTGTCCTGGGGGCCGGACTGGCGCCAGATGCGCAGGGTCAGGTTCACTTGTAGCTCCGCTGCGTCGGGTGGACGTATTCGAACTTCAGGTCTTCCTTGTGCAGCACCGACGGCTGCCCGGTCGCGGTGAACTCCCACGCCGCCACGTACGCGAACTTCTCGTCGTCGCGCTGCGCCTCGCCCTCCGGGGTCTGGTGCTCACCCCGGAAGTGCCCACCGCAGGACTCCTCGCGGTGCAGGGCGTCGATGCACATCAGCTCGGCCAGCTCGAAGAAGTCGGCCACCCGGCCGGCCTTCTCCAGCGACTGGTTGAGCCCCTCGCCGGTGCCCGACACCTTGACCCGCTTCCAGAACTGCTCGCGCAGGCTGCGGATCTCGTCGATCGCCTTGCGCAGCCCGGCCTCGGTCCGCTCCATCCCGCAGTGTTCCCACATGATCTGGCCGAGCTCCCGGTGGAACGAGTCCACGGTCCGGTCGCCGTCGACGGCCAGCAGTCGCTGGATCCGGTCCTCCACGTCGGCGCGGGCCTCGACCGCCGCCGGGTGACTCCCGTCGACCTTCTCGAACGGGCCGGCCGCCAGGTAGTTGGCGATCGTGCTGGGGAGCACGAAGTACCCGTCGGCGAGCCCCTGCATCAGCGCCGACGCGCCGAGCCGGTTCGCGCCGTGGTCGGAGAAGTTCGCCTCACCGATCACGAACAGGCCCGGGACGCTCGACTGGAGGTCGTAGTCGACCCAGAGGCCGCCCATCGTGTAGTGCACGGCGGGGTAGATCCGCATCGGGACCTCGTACGGGTCCTCGCCGGTGATCCGCTCGTACATCTCGAAGAGGTTGCCGTACTTGGCCTCGACGGCCTTGCGGCCGAGGCGGGTGATCGCGTCGGCGAAGTCGAGGTAGACCCCGAGCTTGGTCGGGCCGACGCCCCGCCCGTCGTCGCAGACGTTCTTGGCGGCCCGGGAGGCGATGTCCCGGGGGACCAGGTTGCCGAAGGAGGGGTAGATCCGCTCCAGGTAGTAGTCCCGCTCGTCCTCGGGGATGTCCTTCGGGTTGCGGTCGTCGCCCTTGGTCTTGGGCACCCACACCCGGCCGTCGTTGCGCAGCGACTCGCTCATCAGGGTCAGCTTCGACTGGTGGTCGCCGGAGACCGGGATGCAGGTCGGGTGGATCTGGGTGTAGCAGGGGTTGGCGAAGTACGCGCCCTTGCGGTGGGCCCGCCAGGTGGCGGTGACGTTGCAGCCCTTGGCGTTGGTGGAGAGGTAGAAGACGTTGCCGTACCCGCCGGAGGCGAGCACCACGGCGTCGGCCATCTCGGTGGTGATCTCACCGGTGACCATGTCCCGGACCACGATGCCCCGGGCCTTGCCGTCGACGAGGATCAGCTCCAGCATCTCGTGCCGGGTGTTCATCTCCACGTTGCCCAGGCCGATCTGCCGCTCCAGGGCCTGGTACGCGCCGAGCAGGAGCTGCTGACCCGTCTGCCCCCGGGCGTAGAAGGTCCGCTGCACCTGCGCCCCGCCGAAGGAGCGGGTGTCGAGCAGCCCGCCGTACTCGCGGGCGAAGGGGACACCCTGGGCGACGCACTGGTCGATGATGTTGACCGAGACCTCGGCCAACCGGTGCACGTTCGACTCCCGGGAGCGGAAGTCGCCGCCCTTGACGGTGTCGTAGAAGAGCCGGTGGATCGAGTCGCCGTCGTTGCGGTAGTTCTTGGCGGCGTTGATGCCGCCCTGGGCGGCGATCGAGTGGGCCCGGCGGGGGCTGTCCTGGTAGCAGTAGGACTTGACCCGGTACCCCTGCTCGCCCAGGGTGGCCGCGGCGGCACCGCCGGCGAGGCCGGTGCCCACCACGATCACCGTCATCTTGCGGCGGTTGGCCGGGTTGACCAGCTTGGCCTCGAAGCGGCGACGCTCCCAGCGGGTCTCGACGGGACCGTCCGGCGCCTTGGCGTCGGCGATCGGGTCGCCCTCGGTGTAGAGATCCATCTCAGGCCACCAATCCGGTGAGTACGGCGAACGGGACCAGCAGGAAGCCGGCGCTGAGCACGACGGCGAAGACCAGGGCCACCAGCCGGGCGCGGCGCTCACCGTTCGGGGTCTGCTGACCGAGGCTGCGCAGTGCGCTGAACACCCCGTGCCGCAGGTGGAACCCGAGGGCCACCACGGCCAGGGTGTAGAAGAGCGTGACGTACCAGCGCTCGGGGGCGAATCCGGCGACGACGTTGGCGTACGGGCGGTTCGGGTCGCCGACCGGGTTCAACGTCCCGGTGGTCAGGTCCAGGATGTGGTAGATCAGGAAGAGCAGGATGATCACACCGCCCCACCGCATGGTGCGGGCCGCGTAGCTGCCCCGGACCTTCTTGCGGTGGGCGTACTTGACCGGGCGGGCGGCGCGGGCCCGCAGCGCCAGGGTGGTGGCGGCCCAGATGTGTGCGACGGCGGCGACCACCAGGCCGATCCGCATGAACCAGAGGAACCACACGCCGGGCAGGATCGGCTTGCCGATGTCCCGTAGCCAGTGCGCGTAGCTGTCGAAGGACGTCGCGCCGGCGAAGACCTTCAGGTTGCCGAGCATGTGCGCGATGAGGAACCCCACCAGGAAGATGCCGGACACCGCCATGACGGCCTTGAGGCCGACGTTGGAGCGGATCGGCGACCGCGTTCTCGTGACTACCACGAGATCGACGCTAGGAGCTTGTTGGATCAGTCGTCCAATGCATCGAACTCGCAGTGTTGATAGTCATAGGCTATCTAGATGCAGCTGCATCAGTTGAAGTCCTTCGTGACAGTGGCCGAAGTACGACATTTCACGCAAGCCGCCGACCTCGTCGGCATCACCCAGCCGTCGTTGAGTAAGCAAATTCACGCCTTGGAGAACACCCTCGGAGCCCCGTTGTTCGAACGGGTAAGGGGGAACATCACCCTCACCGTCGCCGGGGAGGTCCTGTTGCCGCTGGCCAGACGGATCCTCGCCGACGTCGACACGGCCACCCGGGAGGTGCAGGAACTGGTCGGTCTGCGCCGGGGCTGGGTCCGGATCGGGGCCACCCCGAGCCTGGCCACCTCCCTGGCCCCGCCGGTCCTGCGCCGCTTCCACGACGCGTACCCGGCGGTGGAACTCCGGGTCGAGGAGGGCGGCTCCCAGGACCTGGTCCGGGGACTCCTGCGGGGCGCACTGGACCTGGCGTTGATCGTGCTGCCCGCCCACGGCACCGACCCCGGCCTGCGGACCGAGCCGATCCTGCGGGAGAGCCTGGTGGTCGCCTCGCTGGACGAACTCCCCGCCGCCCGCCCCACCGGTCGACTGCGCATCACCGACCTGCGCGACCAACCCCTGGTGATGTTCCGCGAGGGCTACGACCTGCGGGACGTCACCCTCCAGGCGTGCCGGGAGGCCGGATTCGAGCCCTCCTTCACAGTGGACGGCGGCGAGATGGACGCCGTGCTCAGCTTCGTCGAGGCCGGGCTGGGGGTGGCCCTGGTCCCCGGCATCGTGGTCGCCCGCCGACCCGGGATCCGGGTCACCCCGCTCGCCCCGCCCGGGGTGACCCGCACCGTCGCGCTCGCCCGCCGCCGCGACGCGGTGCCCACCCAGGCCAGCCGGGAGCTGCGCCGGATCCTGCTCGGTTACGTGCAGACCACCATGGCCGCCGACGGGACCACTGTCGTCACCGACAGCGACTGAGGCGACCCGGACCACCGACCCCGGCCGCGACCCCAGGCAGGTCCGTGGCCCCACCGACCCGACCTCACCGCCCCTCGGCCTCGTCCATCGCCCGGTAGATCCGCTGCTCGGAGACCGGGTACGGGGTCCCCAACGCCTGGGCGAACACGTTCACCCGCAACTCCTCGATCATCCACCGGATCTGGCGGGCCGCAGTCGACTGCCGACGGGCCGCAGGCAGCGCGGCGAGCAGGTCCGCGTACTCCTTCTGCACCGCAGCGATCCGATCCTGCTGCTGCCGGTCCCGCTGCGGGTTGCCGGGCAGCCGGTCCAACCGCCGCTCGATCGCGGTCAGGTAGCGCAGCAGATCGGGCAGCCGGGCGTACCCGGCCTCGGTGACGAAACCCGGGTGCACCAGGGCGTCGAGCTGCTGACGGATGTCGGCCAGGGCGGCCACCACCGCCAGGTTCCGGGTCGCACCGAGCCGCTGCTGGACCGCGTACGCCGACGCGAGCACCCGGCGGACCCGGTCCATCACCTCCACCACCGTGTCGACGAGGTCGGCCCGGACGCTGTCGCGCAGCGCGGCGAACCCGTCGGCGTCCCAGGCCGGGCCACCGGCCTGCCCGATCAGCCTGTCGACGGCAGCCCCGGCCGCGTCCTCGATCAGCGCCTGCACACTGCCGTGCGGGTTGCGGCTGAGGGCCAGCTTCGCCTCGTTGCTCAACCGCCCCTGCAGGATCTTCGCCGGGGACGGCACCGTCAGCCGCAGGAGCCGCCGGGTACCCGCCCAGTGCGCCGTCTCCTGCTCGGCCTCGGAGTCGAAGACCCGTACGCCGACCGTGGCGCCCTCGTCGACGAGCGCCGGGTACGCCGTCACCGCGAACCCGGACCTGACCTGCTCGACGGTGCGGGGCAGGGGTCCGATGCTCCACTCCCGCAGCCCGGTCCGGGTGACCTCCGGCGCGGCGGCGGCCACCACCTGCCGTACCTGCTGGCGGAGCTGACGTTGCAGGGCCGGCAGGTCCTTGCCCTCGGCGACCGGCTGGTCCTCCTCGCCGATCACCCGGAAGGTGACCCGCAGGTGCGGCGGGAGCCGGGTCAGGTCCCACGCCTCGCGGGGCACCGTCACCCCGGTCATCCGGCGCAGCTGCCGGGTCAGCGCGTCCAACAGCGGCTCCTCGCCCGGGGTGATCGCGGCGAGGGCGTCGCGGGCGTGGTCCGGAACCGGCACGAAGTTGCGGCGGACCGCCTTGGGCAGCGACCGGATCAGCGCCACCACCAGCTCCTCCCGCAACCCCGGCACCTGCCAGTCGAAACTGTCGGTAGGCACCTGGTTGAGCATCGGCAGCGGGATGTCCACTGTCACGCCGTCGGTAGCCGTCCCCGGGTCGAACCGGTACGTCAGGGGCAGGGCGACCCCCTCGGCCCGCCACTCGTCCGGGTAGTCGTCCTCCCCGACCCCACCCCGACCCTCGTTGACAAGCAGTTCCCGGGTGAAGGTGAGCAGGTCCGGCTCGTCGCGTCGGGTCTTCTTCCACCAGGTGTCGAAGTGCCGGCCGGAGACCACGTCGGCCGGGATCCGCTCGTCGTAGAAGCGGAACACCGTCTCGTCGTCGACCAGGATGTCCCGCCGACGGGCCCGGTTCTCCAACTCCTCGACCTCGGCGAGCAGCCGCTTGTTGTCGTCGAAGAAGTGGTGGTGGGTGGACCAGTCGCCCTCCACCAGGGCGTGTCGGATGAACAACTCCCGACTCATACCCGGGTCGATCCGGCCGTAGTTGACCTTCCGGGAGGTGACGATCGGGACGCCGTACAGGGTGACCTTCTCGTACGCCATCACCGCCGCCTGCTTCTTCTCCCAGTGCGGCTCGCTGTAGCTGCGTTTGACCAGGTGCTGGGCGAGCGGCTCGACCCACTCCGGCTCGATCCGACCCGCCACCCGCCCCCAGAGCCGGGACGTCTCCACCAGTTCGGCGGCCATCACCCACCGGGGCGGCTTCTTGAACAGGGCCGAGCCGGGGAAGAGCGCGAACTTCGCCCCCCGCGCCCCCAGGTACTCGTGCTTCTGCGCATCCTTGAGCCCGAGGTGGGACAGGAGCCCGGCCAGCAGGGACTGGTGCACCTTCGGGGTGTCGATCTCCTCCGGCAGGTCCGCCCCGCCGCGTCGCCCGCCGGGTCCGCCCCCGTCCGGGGCCGCCGCGTCCGGCCCGGCCCCGCGTCCGGCCCGCCCACCGCGCCCGGTCCCGCCCTGATCCGGGGTACGCAGGACCTGCCGCAGCTGGCCGACGATGTCCTGCCACTCCCGTACCCGCAGGTAGTTGAGGTACTCGGCCTTGCACAACCGGCGGAACGCGCTGGAGGAGAGGGCCTGCTGCTGCTCCCGCAGGTACCGCCAGAGGTTGAGCAGGGCGACGAAGTCCGACTCCTTGTCGGCGAACCGGGCGTGCGCCTGGTCGGCCTGGGCCTGCCGGTCCGCCGGTCGTTCCCGGGGGTCCTGGATGGAGAGCGCGGCGGCGATCACCACGACCTCGGTGGCGCAGCCGTTGCGCTCGCCCTCCAGGACCATCCGGGCCAGCCGGGGGTCGACCGGAAGCTGGGCCAGCCGCCGACCGAGGGAGGTGAGGCGTCGGTCCGCGTCGGTCTCGGTGGGGTCCAGGGCGCCCAGTTCGTGCAGCAGGTTGACGCCGTCGGTGACGTTGCGCCGGTCCGGGGGGTCGATGAACGGGAAGGCGGCGATGTCGCCGAGCCCGATCGCCGTCATCTGGAGGATGACCGAGGCGAGGTTGGTCCGCAGGATCTCCGGGTCGGTGAACTCCGGGCGGCTGTCGAAGTCCTGCTCGTCGTAGAGGCGGATGCAGATCCCGTCCGAGGTCCGCCCGCACCGGCCCTTGCGCTGGTTGGCCGAGGCCTGGGACACCGGCTCGATCGGCAGCCGCTGCACCTTCAACCGGTTGCTGTATCGGGAGATCCGGGCGGTCCCCGGGTCGACGACGTACTTGATCCCCGGGACGGTCAGGGAGGTCTCCGCCACGTTCGTGGCGAGGACCACCCGACGCGCGGTGTGCGGGGCGAAGACCCGGTGCTGCTCGGCGGTGGAGAGCCGGGCGTACAACGGGAGGATCTCGGTGCCCAGGAGCGAGCGCTTCTTCTGCACCAACCGACCCAGCGACTCGGCGGTGTCCCGGATCTCCCGCTCGCCGCTGAGGAAGACCAGCACGTCCCCGGGACCCTCGGCGGCCAACTCCTCGACCGCGTCCCCGATGGCCTGGATCTGGTCCCTGACGTTCTCCTCGTCGGCGGCGTCGTCCTCGTCGGTCTCGGCCACCTCGACCAGCGGCCGGTACCTGACCTCGACCGGGTACGTCCGCCCGGAGACCTCGACCACCGGGGCCGGGCGGCCCTCGGCGTCGGCGAAGTGCTTGGCGAACCGGTCCGTCTCGATGGTCGCCGAGGTGATGACCACCTTCAGGTCGGGACGGCGGGGCAGCAGCTGCCGCAGGTACCCGAGGATGAAGTCGATGTTGAGGCTGCGCTCGTGCGCCTCGTCGATGATCAGGGTGTCGTACCGGCGCAGCATCCGGTCGGTCTGCAACTCGGCCAGGAGGATGCCGTCGGTCATCAGCTTGACCAGGCTCCGGTCGCTCACCTGGTCGTTGAAGCGGACCTTGTAGCCGACCACGTCCCCGAGTTCGGTGCCGAGTTCGGCGGCGATCCGGTCGGCGACGGTCCGGGCGGCCAACCGTCGGGGCTGGGTGTGCCCGATCAGACCGTGCACCCCGCGCCCCAACTCCAGGCAGATCTTGGGCAGCTGGGTCGTCTTGCCGGACCCGGTCTCCCCGGCCACGATCACCACCTGGTGGTCGCGGATCGTCGCGGCGATGTCGGCGGCCCGCTCGCTGACCGGCAGGCCGACCGGATAGGTGACAGTGGGTACGGCGGCCTGTCGGGTGGCCAGCCGGGCCTCGGCCCGGCCCACGTCTGCGGTGATCTCGGCCAACGCCTCGTCGCGTCGCTGCGGGTCACGCAGCCGTCGGACGCCGTCGAGCCGACGGCGCAGCCGACGCTGGTCGTCGAAGATCAGAGGGGACAGGCGGCGGTGCAGCTCGCGGACGGTGTCGGTCGCGGCCGGTACTGGTGGAGTCTGCATGACGTCGCCAAGGATAGGCAGCCGTCCGCCGCAGCGCCCGTGGGTTCCGCCCGGAGTGCCCCTCGGTTCCGCCTGGAGCGCCTGCCGGTCCCGCCCCGAGCGCCAGTGGTTTCCGTCCGGACGGCCCCGTCTAGGCTTGACCGTCGATCGACGGGCGACCCTGGGGGCGGGATGACGACGTTGCGCGACACGGACCGGGCACTGGTGCAGGCTGCCGCCGCGGTGGCCAAGCTGCGGTGCCGCAGCGCCGCCCACACCCTCGCCACAGCGGCGCGTACCGCCGACGGTCGGATCGTCTCCGGTGTGAACGTCGTGCACCCCACCGGGGACACCTGCGCCGAGGTGGTCACCCTCGGCGCGGCGGTCACCCAGAACGTCGGCGCGCTGGAGACCCTCGTGACGGTCGGCGACCGGGGCCGGCAGGTCGTCGCCCCCTGCGACAGGTGCCGTCGGCTGCTGGCCGACCGCCTCCCGGCGCTGCGGGTGATCGTCGGGCCGGTGGACGCCCCCGAGGTCGTCGCGGTCACCGACCTTCCACCCGGGACCTGACCACCCCGGTCGAGGCGTCCGGGTCGCCCTGGGCGGGGTGATCGGCCTGGTCGCTCGGGGGCCGGTGGTCGGTCGTGTTGCGCCGCCGCAGCCAGAGGGCGGCGGCGGCCGGGGCGCCGATCACGAGCAGGGCCACCTTGAGGCCGGTGGGGCTGATCGCGAGGTAGCCCAGCCCACTGGTCAGGCTCCCGACCCACCAGGCGGGGTCGAGGTAACGGCTGCGGTCGGGGTCGTACTCCCAGCCCCGGACCCACCAGCCCAGAGCCAGCAGGGTCAGGGCGAACACCATGGTGACCAGTGCCGCACCGATCAACCGTCGGGAGTTCCCGTCACGTCGCGTCATGACATCGACGGTAGGGCACGTACCGGGGCGGTAGCTCCTACCGCAGGTCGATCCGTGCCCTGCCCCAGGGTGTATCCCCGGGTCGTCCGCGCTCGGGTTTGCCGCCGACGATTGATTCCTGAATGGGTGATAGCGACTTCATGGCGAACCGTGGGGCACTAAGTGAGGTTTGCTCGACTTGACGGACGGCTCCGAGGAAGGGACGCGGCGTGGTCACACGGAGGCAGGTGCTCCTCATGGGGGCGGCGGGCGGTGCGGCGGCTCTGGTGCCGGTGGGGTGGGGTGCCGCCCGGGACCTGACCCCCCGTCTGGACGCCACAGCGATACCCAAGTACGTCACCCGGCTGCCGGTGCCCGGGGTCATGCCGGCGCTGCGCACCGACGGAGAGGCGGACGAGTACGCCGTCGCGCTGCGTCAGTTCCGTCAGCAGGTCCTCCCGGCACCGCTGCCGACGACACAGGTCTGGGGGTTCGGCTCCGCCGCCCACCCCGGCACGTTCCACTACCCGGCCCGCACCGTCGAGGCCCGGGTCGACCGGCCGGTGCGGGTGACCTGGCTCAACGAACTCGTCGACGGTGACGGTCGCTACCTGCCCCACCTGCTGCCGGTGGACCCGACGGTGCACTGGGCCGACCCGGCCGGTGCGGGCCACGCCGGTACGCCGAGCCGGTACGCCGGGCCGGTGCCGATGGTGGTCCACCTGCACGGCGGCCACAACCGGGAGGAGGCCGACGGCTACCCGGACGCCTGGTACCTGCCGACCGCCCGGGACCTCCCCACCGCCTACGCCCGGGTGGGTCGGTCCTACGCGGAGTTCGAGGCCCGGTCGGTGGAGGCGGGCGGTGCGCGCTGGTCGCCCGGGGCGGCCCAGTTCGAGTACGGCAACGACCAGCGGGCCACCGCCCTGTGGTACCACGACCACTGCCTCGGCCTGACCCGACTGAGCGTGTACGCCGGGGCGGCCGGCTTCTACCTGCTCCGGGGCGGCGACAGCGACCTGCCGTCCGGGGTGCTACCCGGCCCGGCCGACCCGGGTACGGACCTCGGCGGCGGTCCGTACGAGATCGTGCTGCTCATCCAGGACCGGTCGTTCCGCGCCGACGGGCAGCTTTACTACCCGGACGGACTGTCGGGGGCCACCGGGGGTGTGCCACGGTGGCAGCCGTCCTTCTTCGGCGACACCATCGTCGTCAACGGGGCCACCTGGCCGGTGCTGTCGGTGCAGCGGCGGCGGTACCGGTTCCGGCTGCTCAACGGCTGCAACAGCCGGTTCCTCAGGGTGTCGGTGGTGACCGATCCCGCCGTCCGCCCGGCCCGGCCGGTGCTGCCGATCTGGCAGGTCGGCAGCGACGGCGGCTTCCTGCCCGAGCCGGTGGAACTGGGTGCGGTCCCGCTGAGCATCGGGGCCCGGGTCGACGTGGTCGTCGACTTCTCCGAGGTGCCGCCGGGCACCGAGCTCTACCTGGTCAACGAGGGGCCGGACGGGTCGCAGGCACACGGCGACAACCCGGTGGAGGCGGATCCGCACACCACCGGGCAGGTGTTGAAGTTCGTGGTCACCGAGCGGACCGGGCCGGACCGGTCGGTCCCACCAGATCAGCTCCGCCTGCCGGCACCACCCCGGCTCGGTGCGGCCGACCGGGTACGCCGACTGGCGTTGCTGCACGCCCGCTCCGGTGACCACGGTGGGGGCGGGTTCCAGCCGCTGCTGGGCGTCGTCGACGAACGGGGGCGGGGAGTCCCCCTGACCTGGGACGAGCCGGTCACCGAGCAGGTCGAGCTGGGTGCCACCGAGATCTGGGAACTGCACAACTTCACCGGCGAGACCCATCCGGTCCACCTGCACCAGGTGCAGTTCGAGGTGGTCGGCCGGGGTCGGTCCCGGATCCGCCCGCCCGGCCCGACCGAGCGGGGCCTGCACGACACGGTGCCGGTCTTCCCCGGGACGGTGACCCAGATCAAGGCCCGGTTCGACCTGCCCGGCCGGTATGCCTGGCACTGCCACATCCTCGAACACGAGGACAACGAGATGATGCGCCCCTACGTGGTCCTGCCCGCCGGTGCCGTCGAGGCCGGCGGCGGCGGTGGGGACCGCCCGC
>NZ_JBEPEQ010000005.1:0-85834 GCF_040300925.1 Micromonospora sp. NPDC000207 | reverse complement strand
CGGCGAGGATCGCCGCCGCCTGCGCCCGGGCGTCGTCGCTGCCGGCGGCGGCCTCCTCCGGCAGCAGGTGCGCCCGGGACTCCACCCGGTCCTGGTCCTGGATTCGTTCGGTCATGGCACCTCTCCTACCCAACCCGGCAGCCCGCCAAGCCCGCACCACCACCCGGCCCGGCAGCCCGTACCACCACCAGGCCCGGCAGCCCGCCGAGGCGCGCACCGCCACCGCACCGCGACAGCGCCAGTCCGCACGGCAAACGGGGTCGTCGGCGGGGCCCTGCTCACAATGTGGTGAGCGGGTGAGGGTTTTCGGGATCCTCGGGTAGGGTTGTCGGCGTGACGCAGTGGTATCGATGGTTTATGCAGCCGGCTCCGGAGCCGGTGACCTCATCGTGAACTGACGTCACCTCACTTCGAGCCGGCCGGGCGGGACAGGGTCCCGCCCCTTTCGCGTACGAGCAGCCGGCTCGTCCCGGGCGCCGGCCCTGGGCACGGTCGGCGGAAGGAAACCCCACCGTGCCGAACCCGGACACCGATCGGGTCATCGACCAGCGGATCGACCGCGTCGTCCCGCTGACCACCCCTGCCCTGTTGCACCACCATCTCCCCCTGGACGCCGGCCTCACCTCGGCCGTGCTGGCCGGGCGACGGGCCACCGCCGCAGTGCTGGACCGGGACGACGACCGCCTCCTGGTGGTCGTCGGGCCGTGCTCGGTGCACGACCCGGCCGCTGCCCTGGAGTACGCCGAGCGGCTCCGGTCGCTGGCCGACCGGCTCGCCGACGACCTGTTGATCGTGATGCGCGTCTACTTCGAGAAGCCGCGCTCGACCGTCGGCTGGAAGGGCCTGATCAACGACCCGGGCCTGGACGGTTCGGGTGACGTCAACACCGGTCTGCGCACGGCGCGGGCCCTCCTGCTCGACGTCCTGCGGCTCGGCCTGCCGGTGGGGTGCGAGTTCCTGGACCCGATCACCCCGCAGTACATCGCCGACACTGTGGCGTGGGGGGCGATCGGTGCCCGCACCGTGGAGAGCCAGGTGCACCGGCAGCTCTCCTCCGGGCTGTCCATGCCGATCGGGATGAAGAACCGGCCCGACGGCAGCATCGGCACCGCCGTCGACGCGATCCGGGCGGCCGGCGTACCGCACGTCTTCCCCGGCATCGACGTCTCCGGCACCCCGGCGATCATGCACACCCGGGGCAACGCCGACTGTCACCTGGTGTTGCGCGGCGGCAACGACGGTCCGAACTACGACGCCGCCTCGGTGGCCGCCGCGCTGGGCCTGCTCCGCGCCGCCGGGCTGCCCGAGCGGGTGGTGGTCGACGCGAGCCACGCCAACAGCGGTAAGGACCACCGCAACCAGCCGAAGGTCGCCGCCGACGTGGCCCGGCAGCTCGCCGACGGCCAGCGGGGCATCGCCGGGATCATGCTGGAGAGCTTCCTGCAGGCCGGCCGGCAGGATCTGGACCCGACCCGGGAGCTGGAGTACGGCATGTCGGTCACCGACGCCTGCATCGGCTGGGACAGCACCGCCGAGGTCCTCACCGAGCTGGCCGCTGCCACCCGCGCCCGACGGACCACCCTGGCGACTCCCGCCCAGCCCTGAGCGGGCGGCACGCCCGCAGCCCTACGCGAAGTTCCTGAGGTGAGAAGACCAGCGGCCCCGGTGGTGACCGGGGCCGCTGGCGTCGGTGTGCAGGTCGCCTCTCGGCGAGTGGCACGACGCGGCTCCAGCCGAACGGTATTCCGCGAAGGCTATATAGGTGAGGCCCGGGGACACTGGACACACCGACACCCCATTCAACCGGCCCACCCGCCTCGGTGTTCCGGTATCGGTCGTGGCCCACGTCACAGTCGCAGCCTTCGGGTGGTGGTCCCGACCGCCACCGGAGGCACCACGTTTGACCGGTTCGGTGACGGGTAGCCGAAGTGACGTGACCGACGAACCAGTGACCACCAGCGAGCCGCTGATCGAGACACCGACCCGCAGCGAGCTGGACGGTCTGCTCGACGATCTCTACCACGGGCAGGAACGGCTCAGCCAGGCGGAGATCCAGCGCCGGGCGGTGGCCGCCGAACTGCCGGCCGAACTCCTGATCAAGGTCAGCGCCCTCCCCGAGGGGGAGTACGCCCTGGACGAGGTCGCCGACCTGCTCGGCGCGACACCGGGCTGACCGACCCGCCCCCGCAGGGCCGCCGTCCCGGTCGGCCGAGAAGAGGACGAGATGAGCAGCGATCGCGACGACGAACAACGGGACCTGCCGGCGCTCGGCCAACCGCCACGGGCCACGACACCGCAGAAGGACCCGGACTTCGCCAACGAGCACGATCGTACCGCGGTGGACCGGGACGTGGTCACCGACGCAGATGCCGACGAGCGCGAACCGGAGGCACCGCGCGGGTGGTCCGGAATGGAACGGTGACCGTCGCCCAAGACGATCGGACGTGACGAAACGGGTGGGGCCAGCACCGGCCCCACCCGTTTCGTTGCTTCCTACTTCTCGTCGGGGCCGCCGCCCTCGGCCTTCTGCTGCGCCATGGCGTACGCCATCTGGAGGAAGTCCGACGCGGCCACCGCGGTCAGCGCCGTGGCGACCAGCCTGGTGGTCCGGGGTGCCAGCACCAGACCCCCGGTGAGCCCGGTGGCCACCCAGACGGCCAGGCAGAACGGGCAGCTGAGCAGCTCACCGATGGCGTGCCGGGTGGGGCTGCCCGAGTCGCGTACCTGCTCCATCACCTCGCCGCTGCCGATCGGCTTGTCGTAACGGGTGAACGGGGCCCGCAACGGGCTGGTCACCGCGTCCTTGGAGAGCAGTCGGCTGAGCTTGTGGGTGGCGATCGACAGCAGGATCACGTCGGCCGTGGCGGGACGCTCGGGGACCGGGCGTCGGGTGGCCCGGACCAGCGCGGCCAGTGCCCCTGTCACCCCGGCGTACGTGCCCATCGCCACCAGGTAGCCGCCCAACGGCCGATGCTCGTGTGGCGCGTACGACCGGCGCAACCGCGCCACCTTCTCCTTCAGGCCGCCCTGGGTCACCGGAGTCTCCTCGGTCAGTCTCGGTCGTGGGGATCGGTCGGTCATCCGGCGGTCAGGTTGTCGGCCACCGCGTCGGCGAGGTTGGCCAGGCTCTTCTCGGCCAGGTCGTCGAGGCCGGACCCGTCGGATCCGTCGTGCAGTTCCAGTCGGACCCGGGCCCCGCCGCTGGGCCCCGGCTCGACGCGGATCTCGGCGGCCCATCCGCCGTCCGTCTCGTTCCAGCGGGCGTGCAGCTCGGCCGCGTCGACCTGCGAGCGCTGCTCACCGGCGGCCCGCAGCGGCTCCGGGAGCCAGGCCGAGGAGCGGTCCGGGTCGGTTGCCGTACTGAAGACCACCTCGGGTGGCGCGGACATGCCCCGCGCGGCGTGCCCGGACATCACGCGCTCCGCAGCCGACTCGGGTCGACCTCCCGGCCGGGATGCCGGGCCAGGTACTCCGTCTCCAGTTCGGCGGTACGCCGCAGGTGGTTGGCGAGGGCCGAGTCGGAGGCGTGCCGGAGCGTGTCCAGCCGGGTGCGGTGCAGGCTGTGCACCTCCCGGAGCAGGTCGTCGTCGTCCAGCTCGGCCGGATCGATCCCCACCACGTCCTCGTCGAGCAGGTCACCGGTGCCGCTCGTACCACCGGGTGTGGGGGCGGAGGTGTCCCACTCCGGGACCCGCTGCTCCGGGCTGGTCTCGCCGACTGTCGCCGCGTCGACTCCGTTCTGGCGTACCGAATCGCTCATGATCGCCCCCTGCTCTGGTATGGGCTCGCATCTAGACGTGTGCCCCAGCCCGGGTCGACCAAACCCACGGGGCCCGTGGGGCACGCCGACTACGACGCCGTGTCGGAGAGGGCAGGGGTGGCCGGTACCCTCGACGTCATGAAGCGGCTCTGGACACCGGCGTTGCTGTTCCGCCACGTGGCCATGGTCGTCCTGGTGGTCGGATTCCTCGCCCTGGGTTGGTGGCAGATCAGCCGGGCGGTCAGCGGGAACGCCATGAGCTGGGCGTACGCCTTCGAGTGGCCGATCTTCGCCGGGTTCGTGGTGTTCGTGTGGTGGCGGGAGGTGCGGCACGAGCTGCGCCGGTCTCCCGACGGGAACGCACCCGAGTCGGACCCGGACCCCGCCGCCGAGAGGCCGACCGCCCTTCCGGGGGCCGTCGACGGGGTCTCCGACGCCCGACCGGCGATCCGCCGACCGGTCCGGGTCTCCCGGACGTCGACGTCCGGTGCCGCCGAGGACGGCGACCTGGCCGCCTACAACCACTACCTGTCATGGTTGAACGCCAATCCGGGGGCGCGCCCCGGTGACTATCCCGGCTGAGGCCGGTGCGGAAGGACGGACGACGGTGGGCGCAGCCCTCAACCGGTACCGCGTGATCGCCTGGATCGTGGGCGTGGTGCTGATCATGCTGGTCGTGGTCGGGATGCCGATGAAGTACGGCTTCGACAACGCGGTGGTGGTGGAGACCATCGGGCCGTCCCACGGTTTCCTCTACATGGTCTACCTGGCCGCCGCCTTCGACCTGTCCCGACGGGCGGACTGGTCGTTGAAGCGGATGCTCGCGGTGATGCTCGCCGGGACGGTGCCCTTCGTCTCGTTCTGGGCGGAGCGACGGGTCAGCCAGTGGGTGCACCAGACGCAGCCGCAGCAGACCCCGGAGCCGGTCGCCGGCTGACCGGAGCCACCGCGACGGATCCGAAAGGTCCTCGATTCACTACCGACAGTGACGATCTGGCGCAAAAAGCTGCCACTTCCGCAACATTGGTCTCGGCAATGACTGCCCATCACTGCGGTCCCGAGCTACGTTGAGCAGGCTGGACCGGCCACGTGCCCTCCGACCGGAAGGCCCCGGGTCCGGTGCCGTCCGGGGTGTCCCCACGTTCCCGACGGCCACGGGAGAGGAGCCTTCCGCTCTTGTCGTCTCTCCGGACACTGCTGCGTCCGCTCGTCGCCGCCGGCCTGGTCGCGGTGCTGGTCGCCCCGGCGGCACCGGCCTCGGCCGACCCCTCGGTCGCGGAGCTGACGCGACGGATCGACAAGTCCTCGACGGAACTGGCGCAGGTGGTCGAGTCGTACAACGAACTGCGCGAGAAGATCAAGGACAACAAGAAGGCCGCCGCCACCCTCCAGGCCCGGATCGGGCCGTTGCAGGAGCAGACCGAGCGCAGCCGGGCCGACGTGGGCGAGATCGCCGTCACCGCGTACAAGACCGGTGGGTTGCAGACCGTCGACGCCCTGCTGCAGGGCGGCTCCGGTTCGGTGGTGGAACGGCTCGGCACCCTCGACCAGCTCACCCGTCAGCGCCAGAAGAGCATCGAGGGGTTCACCGCCAACGAGCGGCAACTTGTCGACCAGAAGACCCGACTGGACACCACGCTGGCCCGGCAGGCCGCGCAGGCAAAGGAACTGAACACCGGCAAGAAGAAGATCGAGAGAGACCTGGCCAAGCTGTACGACCTGCGGCGGGCGGCGTACGGGCGGGCCACCGAGCAGCCGAAGCAGCAGGCGGGCAGCGCCGCCAACGACGCCCCCCGGGTCTCCGGTGGCGCCGGTGCGGCGGTCCGGTACGCCTACGGTGCCATCGGCAAGCCGTACGTGTGGGCCGCCTCCGGCCCCAACGGGTACGACTGCTCGGGGTTGACCTCGGCGGCCTGGCGGGCGGCGGGCAAGTCGCTGCCGCACAACACCAAGATGCAGTGGAACGCGGTGGCCAAGATCAATCGGGCCGAGCTGCGCCCGGGTGACCTGGTCTTCTACCGAAGCCTCGGCCATGTGGCGCTCTACGTCGGCGACGGTCAGGTGATCCACGCGCCGACCTTCGGCCGCCACGTGGAGAAACGTCCCGTCGACCTGATGGCACCGTACGGGTACGGCCGGGTCCGCTGACCCACCCGACCTACCAGCGCAGAAGAAGAAACGGCCGGCGTCCCCTGTGGGACGCCGGCCGTTCGCGTGCACTGTGTGGTCGGGGGGCCGGTCCCGGTGGACCGGCGCCGCTTCGTGGCCGCCCATCGTGCTCAGGCGGCCTGCAACCCCTCGGCCCGGGCCAACTCCCGCAGCCGCCCCAGCGCCTGGATCTCCAGCTGCCGGATCCGCTCCCGGGAGAGCGAGAACCGCGAGGCCACCTCGGTGAGCGAGTGCTCCCGGCCGTCCTCCAGGCCGTACCGGGCCCGCATGATGCCGGCCGAACGGTCGTCGAGGTGGTTGAGCAGCCCCTCGATACGCTGACGCTCCAACCCGGTGAGCACGATCTCCTCCGGCGACGGCGCGTCGCTGTCGGCGACCAGGTCACCGAGGTTGGTGTCACCGTCGTCCCCGACCGGGGTGTCCAGCGACACGGTGTCCTGGGACCAGCGGACCAGCTCGTTGACCCGCTCCACCGTCACCCCGAGGGCCGTGGCGATCTGCTCCGGCTCCGGGTCGCTGCCCAGCTCACGGGTGAGCTGACGGGCGACGTTGCGCATCCGGTTGACGTCCTCGACGAGGTGGACGGGAAGCCGTACGGTCCGCTCCTGCTGGGCGATGGCCCGGCTGATGGCCTGGCGGATCCACCAGGTCGCGTAGGTGGAGAACTTGTACCCGCGCTCGTAGTCGAACTTCTCGACCGCCCGGACCAGGCCGGTGTTGCCCTCCTGGATCAGGTCGAGCATGGGCATCCCCGACCGGACGTACCGACGGGCGATCGACACGACCAGCCGCAGGTTGGCCCGGATGAACAGGTCCTTGCCCCGCTCACCCTCGGCGACCAGGCGCTCCAGGTCGTCCCGGTCGACGCCGGCGGGGACGCGGTCCTCGGCGAGCAGGTGCTCGGCGTAGAGGCCGGCCTCGATGGTCTTGGAGAGTTCGACCTCCTTGGCGGCGTCCAGCAGCGGCGTCCGGGAGATCTCGTGCAGGTAGACTCCGACGAGGTCCCGCTCCTCGGCGACCTCGTCGGTCCGCAATCCGATGTTCTTGTCCACGTTGCCCACGGTCCCCTCGCTCGCGCCGGTTGCCCGGTTCCTTGCCATCCCCACGTTCATCAGCCCTCCCCCGTCCCTTTGAGTGCCCCGCCTCGCTGACACCTACACAACAGTTGGGACGTATCAGGGATTCCATGTCGTGAGTCGAACGTGTCACGAATGCCTGAGTATCAGCTGAGAGCGCGGTCCATATTTGCTGTCAGCACCCCGTCGGGTGACTCGTCGATGGGGCACCACGGGGGTAGACGGGTCGGCGGACCACCGCTGCGCCGCCGGAGGAATCGCACCATTGCGTACCTCCGGAGGGCAGCGACCCGGGTCACCGCCCGGCTGCGATCCTCGTCACGGGCGGTTCCGCCCGGTGGACCAGGCGGTTCGTCCGGTGGTTAACGAATACCCCACGCCTGGTGGAACAATCAGGCGCCGGTCTCCCGTCCCGCCGAGGGGTGTGTTCCCTGTCGCACCCGACCTGGGGGTTCACCGCGATCAGGTGGTCGACGCCCCTGCTCCACCCGGTATTCCCGGACCGCTTCGTCGGTCACCGAAAGTGACCTTTCGGCCCCCTCCCGGTCCCGGGCCGCCACCGCCAGGACGAGGCAGTCCACGACGGTGAGCTGAGCGGGTTCGCCGGCGGACAGGCCGTACCGGTGGCCGACCTCGTGGGCGGCGGTGGCGAGCACCAGATCCGCCACCACGGCGAGGGGGGAACGCGGGAAGTTGGTCAGCGCGACGGTGGTGGCCCCCCGGGCGCGTGCCTGTCGCAGCACCTCGACCACCTCCGACGTCGTGCCGGTGTGCGAGACGCCCACCGCGACGTCACCCCGGCCCAGCAGGGCGGCGGAGGTCAGGGCGGAGTGCACGTCCGGAAAGCAGCAGGTGGTACGCCCGATCCGCTGCAACTTGCGTTGCGCGGCGGCGGCGACGAGTCCGCTGGCTCCGACTCCGTACACGTCGACCCGACCGGCGGCCACGATCGCCGCCGCGACCTGTTCGCAGACGATCGGGTCGAGCCGCCGGGCGGTCTCCTCGACCGCCCGGGCACTGTGGAACGCGACGGTCGCGATGATCTCCGGCAGGCCGGCGTCGGGTGGAAGGTCCCCGGGGAACACCCGGGCGTCCGGGGGCTCACGGCGTCGGGCGGATTCGGCGGCGAGGCCGATGCGCAGGTGCGGGTAGCCGTCGAGGCCGACCGACCGGCAGAACCGGACCACTGTCGCCTCGGAGGTCTCGGCGGCGGTGGCCAGGTCGGTGATGGTCCGCCGGGGGACGTCCCCCGGGTCGGCCACCACCAGCCGAGCCACCCGCTGCTCGGCCGGGGACAGTGACGGCAGCAGTCCGCTGATGTGGACGACCAGGTCCGGTGGTCCGCTCCCGGTGGAATCCTGGGGCCCCTTCGGCACTGTGGAAAGCTACTTCCGCCGATGGACGACAGTCAACGTCGACGTCGCGGATCGGGGCGACGTCAGGCGGGGACCACCGGCCTCGGGGGCCCCGGTTCGTCGACCGCAAGCACGGGTGGCGGGTCGTCGACGACCGGCCTCGGGGTGTCGAGTGCCGAGGCCGGGGGGCCGGGGTCGACCGGTGCCGCCCCGGCGGGGGTCGGCAGCCACCCGTCGAGGTACGCCAGGATCTGCCGACTCACCTCGTCCGGCGGCAGACCGGCGTCCACCACCACGAAGGAGGGGTACTCCGGCAGGGTGCGGTACGCGGTGTCGGCCGCGGTGAGGTAGCCGATCGTCTCGTGGTCGGTACCCCGCCGCTCGATGCGTCGGTACGCCTCCGACGGGTCGAGGGAGAGCAGGAAGGTCACCTGCGGGGGCGGGAAGATCCGGTACCCGACCCGGGCCAGCCGTTCCCCGCGCTGCCCACCGTGTGCCCGGATGCTGACGTACTGACAGGCCGAGTAGCGGTCCATGATCGCCGTACGGCCGGTCACCAGGCAGCTGGTCAACGCCGCCGCGATCGCCACCCACCGCAGCACCGACTCGACGGTGAGCAGTCCGGTCCGACCGACGAGCCGCTGGGCGTCGAGTCGGCCGAGCCGGACCGCCAACCGGCCGAGCCAGCGGCGACCGCCCGCGTTGCGGTGGTAGGTCGCGGGCCGACCGGCGGTGGTGAGCGCCTCGGCCAGCCGGTAGGCCTGGGTGGTCTTGCCCGAACCGTCGATGCCGATCAGAGCAACGGCGCGCAACCGGGCTCTGTCGCGCCGCGCCCGTCGTGATCTGGACACTCTGCACAGGTTATCCGACGCGTGCTCCCTCGGGCCTTTGTCGCTTTTCTCCCGCGCCGTCACCGAACGCGCCGGGGGCAGGTGTGGACGACCGGAATGCCGGGTACGCAATCGGCCATCCACCGACGAAGGAAATCGGTTCCACGACGGGAGACGCAGATGGCGGAGCGCGGAGACGAGACACTGGTACACACCCTGAAGAAAGTCGCCGCCGTGCTCAAGCAGGCCGAGATCCCGTTCGCGCTCGGGGGGAGCTTCGCCGTGTACGCCCACGGCGGCCACTCCAGCGACCACGACGTGGACTTCCTGATCCGGGGGGCCGACGTCGACCGGGCCCTGGAGGAGCTGACGGCGGCCGGCTTCACCGCCGAGCGCCCGCCCGAGGACTGGTTGGTGAAGGTCTTCGACGACGACCGGATGGTGGACCTGATCCACCGGCCCATCGAGACCCCGGTGACCGAGGAGACCTTCGGCGACACGGTGATCCGACCGGTCGACGCGATCCACATGCCGGTCCTGTCGGCCACCCAGCTGATGGTGCACAAACTGCTCAGCTTCTCCCAGCACTACTGCGACTTCGCCCGGGGACTTCCGCTGGCCAGGTCGCTGCGGGAGCAGATCGACTGGGAACGGGTACGGAAGGAGACGCAGCACTCGCCGTACGCCGAGGCGTTCCTGGTGCTGCTCGACCGACTGGACGTGGTGCCGGAGGCCGGCCCATCGGGAGAGAAGGGGACACCGTGACCGAGTACCGCGACAGCGGCACCTCCCCGCCTGACGAGTACGTGGAGGCGGAGATCCAACGGCTGCTCGCCGAGGACCCGGCCGTCGCCGAACAGGGCATCAGTGTCGTCTGCACCGAGCGTGGACTGGTGCTCTACGGCGAGGTGGAGAGCCCGCACCGGCGGGAGGAGATCCTCCGCAGGGTCGCCGAGCGCTTCCCGGACGTACCGGTCAGCAGCGACATCGGGGTGATCCGCGCACAGGCACCCACTGACGTCGAGCAGCTGCCGTGAGGAGGGTTTCATGGTGATCCGGATCGCCGCGGTCGGCGACGTACACATGGACGAGGATGTGGTCGGACGGTTCCGGCCCGCCCTGGAGGAGTTGCCGGAGCACGCCGAGGCGCTGCTGCTGGCCGGGGACCTGACCCGGCACGGCACCGAGTCGGAGGCGCGCTGTGTGGCGACCGAGTTCGGTGGGTTGGGTGTCCCGGTGGTGACGGTGCTCGGTAACCACGAGCACCAGTGCGACCAGGTTCCCCGGGTGGTGAAGGTGCTGGAGGATGCCGGCATCACCGTCCTGGAGGGAACGGGTGTGGTGCTGGAGTGCGCCGGTGGCCGGCTCGGCGTGGCCGGGGTGAAGGGTTTCGGCGGCGGGTTCGCCGGCAGGTGCGCCAGTGACTTCGGCGAGCCGGAGATGAAGGCGTTCGTCCGGACCACCACCGAGAGCGCCGACGCGCTCGGTGCGGCGCTGCGGGGGCTCGACTGCGACCTGCTGGTGGCGTTGACCCACTACTCGCCGGTGCCGGAGACCCTCGCCGGGGAGCCGCTGGAGATCTACCCCTTCCTCGGGTCGTACCAGCTGGGGCAGGCGATCGACTCGGCGCCGACGGCGCTGGCCCTGCACGGGCACGCGCACCACGGTTCCGAGCGGGGCACCACCCCGGGTGGGGTCCGGGTCCGCAACGTCGCCCACCCGGTGATCAAGCAGGCGTACAGCGTCTTCGAACTCGGTGGTCAACTCGACTGAGATCGGGTTTCCAGATTCGCCTAAGCGGGTATTCAGCGGTCATGGAGCTACTTCTCTGGATTCTCGCAGTCGTGCTGGTGGTCGCCGGTGTTCTGGCCCTCTTCCGCCGGCAGATCCTCTGGGGCGTCGTCCTCATCGTGGTCGGGCTGATCGTGGGCCCGGGCGGTGTCAGCATCTTCAGTTGACCCGGTCACCTCTCGCAGTTCCCTTCGACCCGCCGAGGTCGTCGGATCCGGAACTCCGTCCTCCCGACAGGAGTCTCCGGCTCCGACGACCTCGGCGCCTTCGTGCCCCCGGTGGGGACGACCGTCCCTCTCGGGGAGGTTTGTCCGTCACCGAGGGTGGGCATCTGGACACCATGACGACTTCGAGCGCGGTGCAGCGGCACAGCGGCCCCCGGGCCTGGTTGGCGTTGCTGGGGTTCGGGGCGGCGGTGCTCGTGGCAGCCGCCGTCGGCGGGCTCGCCGTCGGCGGGGCGGCCAGTGAGTACAACAGCCTGCGCCAGCCCTCCTGGGCCCCGCCGTCGTGGTTGTTCGGGCCGGTCTGGACCGCGTTGTACGCGACGATCGCGATCGCCGGTTGGCTGGTCTGGCGACGCGTCGCTTTCGGTCCGGCCGTCTACGCCTGGATCGCCCAACTCGTACTGAACGCCCTGTGGACCCCGTTGTTCTTCGGCGCGGGTCAATACGGTCTGGCATTCGCCGAGATCGTGGTGATGTGGTTGGCGATCGGGGTCACCGTCGCCCTGTTCTGGCGGATCTTCAGGCCGGCGGCGGTGTTGATGTTGCCGTACTGGGCCTGGGTCACCTTCGCCGCCGCCCTCAACCTCTCGATCTGGCAGCTCAACATGTGATCCGTCGGTTGGCTGTCCGCACGACCCCGGTCGGTTTCGACCGGGGTCGATCTGCGTCATTGTCTATCGACTGTCGTCGTATTTCCTTCACCGTCCGGAGGCGACTCGCGACGCTCGTGGGAGCGTGCCCATCGGAGGGCAGTCAGGTTTCCGGATCGTTACTCGGTCGTGTCCGGTGAGGGGTGGACCCGCACAGATGAAAGCGCTTAAATGTTGGGACGCCCATCGGACCGGCGCCGCCCTCGCGACCGCGCCGGCTAGGAAGGAGGACGGCATGGCGGTCTTTGCCAGACCACGCCAGGCCCTCGTGATCGCCGGCGTGCTCGGGCTGGCGGTCAGCGCCACCGCCTGCAGCAGCGGCGACAGCGGCGGCAACAACGCCAGTTCCGGGGACTGCTCCGCATACGAGAAGTACGAGGGTCACGACGGCACCACGGTGACCATTTACTCGTCGATCCGGGAGATCGAGGCCGACCGTCTCGACGAGTCCTGGAAAGAGTTCAGCGAGTGCACCGGCATCGACATCAGCCACGAGGGCAGTGGCGAGTTCGAGGCCCAGCTCCCCGTCCTCGTGCAGGGCGGCAACGCTCCGGACCTCGCGTTCATCCCCCAGCCCGGGCTGATCCAGCGGTTCGCCTCCGGCGGTCAGCTCAAGGCGGCCAGCCCCGACACCAAGGCGATGGCCGAGCAGAACTACTCGGCCGACTGGCTGAAGTACGGCACCGTCGACGGCACCTTCTACGGTGCCCCGCTCGGGTCGAACGTGAAGTCCTTCGTCTGGTACTCGCCGAAGACGTTCCAGGAGAAGGGTTGGACCGTCCCGGAGACCTGGGACGACCTGATCAAGCTGAGCGACACCATCGCCGCCGGCGGCACCAAGCCGTGGTGCGTCGGGGTCGAGTCCGGTGAGGGCACCGGCTGGCCGGCCACCGACTGGATCGAAGACATGATGCTGCGTACGCAGACCCCCGAGGTCTACGACCAGTGGACCACCCACCAGATCCCCTTCAACGACCCCCGGGTCGTCGAGGCGGTCGACAAGGCCGGGCAGATCCTGAAGAACGAGAAGTACGTCAACGGCGGCTTCGGCGGGGTCCGCAGCATCACCTCCACCGCGTTCCAGGAGGCCGGTCTGCCGATCCTGAAGGACGAGTGCGCGCTGCACCGGCAGGCGTCCTTCTACGCCAACAACTGGCCGGAGGGCACGAAGGTGGCCGAGGACGGCGACGTCTTCGCCTTCTACCTCCCGGCGATCGACCCGGCCAAGGGCAAGCCGGTCCTGGGTGGTGGCGAGTTCACCGCCGCCTTCGCCGACCGTCCCGAGGTCCAGGCCGTGCAGACGTACCTCGCCTCGGGTGAGTACGCCAACAGCCGCGCCAAGATCGGTGACTGGGTGTCCGCCAACAACAAGCTCGACCTGGCGAACGTCCCGAACCCGGTGGACAAGCTCTCCGTGCAGCTCCTCCAGGACAGCAACACCGTGTTCCGCTTCGACGGCTCCGACCTGATGCCGGCCGCCGTCGGGACCGGCACCTTCTGGAAGGGCATGATCGAGTGGTTGAACGGCAGGGACACCGCGAGCGTCCTCTCCGGTATCGAGAGCAGCTGGCCGAACTGAGGTGACCTGGGGTCCGGTCCGTGACACACGGGCCGGGCCCCGAGGTTCTCGGGCCGTGGACCCTGGAGGGACTGATGGAGTTCGACTTCGTCGGACAACAAGGCAAGTTGTTGATGCTGCTCTACGGCCTGCTGGCGTTCGTCGTCGTGGTCGGTGGCATGCTCGCGCTGCTCGACGTGGTGCCGGCCTGGTTCGCCCGACGCCGCGAAGCCCAGCTGGTGGCGGCAGCCGCCGGTGGCGGGCCGCTGCCCCGGCGCCCCAAGCAGCGGGAGGGCCTGTTCGCGCTCTTCTTCCTGCTGCCCACGGTGCTGCTGCTCATGATCGGCTTGGTGGTGCCGGCCATCCGGACCACCCTCCTGTCCTTCATGGACGGACCCGGTGACAACTTCGTCGGGTTGCAGAACTACGGCTGGATGTTCAGTGAGGACTCCATCGTCCGGGTGCTGCTGAACACGCTGACCTGGGTGATCCTGGTGCCGCTGGTGGCCACCACGATCGGCCTGGTGTACGCGGTCATGGTGGACCGGGTCCGGTTCGAGGCGGTGGCGAAGTCACTGATCTTCATGCCGATGGCCATCTCGTTCGTCGGCGCGAGCATCATCTGGCGCTTCGTCTACGCGTACCGGGGTCCGGAACAGGAACAGATCGGTCTGCTCAACCAGATCGTGGTCACCCTGGGCGGTGAGCCCCGGCAGTGGTTGCAGGACCCGCCGTTGAACACCCTGCTGCTCATCGTGATCATGGTGTGGATCCAGGCCGGATTCGCCATGGTGGTGCTCTCCGCGGCGATCAAGGCGATCCCGGCGGACATCGTCGAGGCCGCCCGCCTCGACGGGGTGACCCCCTGGCAGATGTTCTGGCAGATCACGATGCCGAGCATCAAGCCGGCGTTGATCGTGGTGGTGGTGACGATATCCATCGCCACCATGAAGGTCTTCGACATCGTCCGGACCTCCACCAACGGCAACTACGACACCAGCGTGGTGGCCAACGAGATGTACAACCAGGCATTCCGGTACGGCCAGAGCGGTCAGGGTTCGGCCCTGGCGGTCGTGCTCTTCGTCCTGGTGATCCCGATCGTGATCTACCAGATCCGCAACCTGCGCCAGCAGCGGGAGGGCTGACATGACCACCTCGACTCCCCCGCTCGCCGCCGGGACACAGGGCACCCGCGGGACCCCGACCAGGGCCGGCCGGGTCCGCAAGCGGCTCAACAGTCGCACCGCCACCGTCGTCTCGATCGTCATCGCGGCGGTCTGGACCATCCCCACCTTCGGGCTGTTCATCTCGTCCTTCCGTCCCGAGGAACAGCTCAAGACCACCGGCTGGTGGACGTTCTTCCGCGACCCGCAGTTCACCCTGGACAACTACCAGCAGGTGCTCTTCGGTAGGGGTGCGTCCTCCGGGCAGCTCGCCGGCTACTTCGTCAACTCGCTGGTGATCACCCTGCCGTCGGTGCTCTTCCCGCTGGCCTTCGCGGCGATGGCCGCGTACGCCCTGGCGTGGATCAACTTCCGGGGCCGGGACTGGCTCTACATCGGCATCTTCGCGTTGCAGATCGTCCCGTTGCAGATGGCCCTGGTGCCGCTGCTCAGCTTCTTCTCCCGGGGGGTGAACCTCGGCGGGGTGACCCTCATGCCGGCGTGGAACCTCGCCGGCGAGGAGCGATACATCCAGGTGTGGTTCGCCCACACCTGCTTCGCCCTCCCGCTGGCTGTCTTCCTGCTGCACAACTTCGTCTCCCAGCTCCCGAAGGACCTGATGGAGGCGGCCCGGGTCGACGGGGCAACCCACCCGAAGATCTTCCGCAGCATCGTCCTGCCCCTGATCACCCCGGCGCTGGCAGCGTTCGGCATCTTCCAGTTCCTCTGGGTCTGGAACGACCTGCTCGTGGCGTTGATCTTCGCCGGTGGCGGCAGTGACGTCGCCCCACTGACGGTCCGGCTCGCGGAACTGGCCGGCACCAGAGGCGGCGAGTGGCAACGGTTGACCGCCGGGGCGTTCGTCTCGATGGTCGTACCACTGATCGTGTTCCTGTCCCTGCAGCGCTACTTCGTCCGAGGTCTCCTCGCGGGCAGCGTGAAGGGTTGATCGAACGTCCTCCGCCGCCGTCGAGGTCCTCGACGGCGGCGGAGTCGGTTACCGAGCAAGGTTGACATGACGAGGATCGACGACGTCGCCCGGCTGGCCGGGGTCTCCACCGCCACCGTCTCCCGGGCTTTGCGCGGCCTGCCGACCGTCTCCGCAGACACCCGCCGCCGGGTGCTCGCCGCCGCCGAGCAACTGGAGTACGCCGTCTCGCCCAGCGCCTCCCGCCTGGCCGGCGGCCGGACCGGCACCGTCGCGGTGGTGGTCCCCCGGATCACCAGGTGGTTCTTCAGCACGGTGGTCGAGGCGGTCGAGGACGTCCTCTACGAATCCGGGTACGACCTGCTGTTGTGCAACCTCGGGGGGCGCGAGCAGCTCCGGCAACGGGTGCTGCGTACCGCCGACCTGCACAAACGGGCCGACGGGGTGATCCTGGTCGCCACCCCGCTACGGGACACCGAGCTGACCGCGCTGGGTCGGCTGACCCTGCCCGGGATCACCATCAGCTCCGGCGGCGTCGTACCCGACTGGCCGTGGGTCCGGATCGACGACCGGGCCGCCGCCCGGACCGCGACCCGGCACCTGCTGGACCTGGGCCACCGTCGGATCGCGCACATCTCCGGCGACCCCGACGACGAGCTGGCGTTCACCACCCACATCGACCGTCGGCTGGGCTACGAGGAGGAGCTGCGCGCCGCCGGTCTGGAACCGGACCCGAGCCTCGACGTGGAGTCGCAGTTCACGATCAACGGCGGCACCCGGGCGATGGAGGAGCTGCTGCGCCGGGGTGACCCACCCACAGCGGTCTTCGCCGCCTGCGACGAGATGGCGATGGGCGCGATCAGCGCCCTGCGGGACGCCGGGCTGCGGGTGCCGCAGGACGTCAGCGTGATCGGCATCGACGACCACGACCTGGCCGGGGTCCTGGGGTTGACCACAATCGCCCAACCCGCCGCCGACCAGGGCACCCTGGCGGCCCGGATCCTGCTCGACCCGATCGTCGGGGCGCTGGCCACCGGGCCGTCCGGTCCCGCCGAGGCCGGGGCACAGCAGTCGGTGGTCCTGCCCACCCGGTTGGTCGTCAGGTACTCCACCGCCCCGCCCCGGGCCGGTTGACAGACGGCGTACGCCCCTGCCGGCTCGCGGCCCGGGGCCACCGCGCGCAACGGGCTTCACCGGAGGTCATCCTGGGCACAATGAACGGGCGACCGGACGTCTCGACCCACGGGAGAACGCCCTGAACACGACATCGACGCCCCAGGAGGCCCCCACCGGGGTGACCCCCGGCTGGTGGACCGAAGCCGTCATCTACCAGATCTATCCGCGATCCTTCGCCGACTCCGACGGCGACGGCATCGGCGACCTCCCGGGCATCACCGCCCGCCTCGACCACCTCGTCGAACTCGGCGTCGACGCCGTCTGGCTCTCGCCGTTCTACCCGTCGCCGCAGGCCGACGCCGGGTACGACGTGGCCGACTACCGAGACGTGGAACCCCTGTTCGGCACGCTTCCCGACGCCGACCGGCTGATCGACGAGGCGAAGCGGCGGGGGCTGCGGGTCATCGTCGACCTGGTGCCCAACCACACCTCCTCGGCGCACGTGTGGTTCGCCGAGGCGCTGACCGCCGCCCCCGGCAGCCCGCAACGGCAGCGCTACGTCTTCCGCGACGGGCTCGGCGCGGACGGCGACGAGCCGCCGAACGACTGGCAGAGCGTCTTCGGCGGACCGGCCTGGACCCGGGTCACCGAACCCGACGGCCGGCCCGGCCAGTGGTACCTGCACCTGTTCGACACCGCCCAGCCCGACCTGAACTGGGACAACCCGGAGGTCCGGGCCGAGTTCGTGGACGTCCTGCGCTTCTGGCTGGACCGGGGCGTGGACGGGTTCCGGGTGGACGTGGCGCACGGCCTGATCAAACAGGCCGACCTGGCCGACTGGCAGGAGCCGCAGGAGATCCTCTCCGGCCGGGAGGTCGACAAGCCCCGGCCCCCGATGCAGCTCGTCCCAGAGGAACCAGAAGCGGTCCTGACCCGGGGTGCCGAAGAGGTAGACCTGGAGGTCCTCGTTGATGGTGATCCGACCGAAGTCCATCGCGACGGTCGTGGTGGACTTCGCCTCCACTCCGGACAGGTCGTCGGTGCCGATGCCCGCCCCGGTCAGGACCTCTTCGGTCTGCAACGGGCGGACCTCGCTCAACGCGCTGACCAACGTCGTCTTGCCGGCCCCGAAGCCGCCGGCAATCAGGATCTTCAGGGCCAGCGGCACCCGGTGGCCACCCCGATCAGAGCGCACGTAGTCCACTGACCACCGCCTTGAGTATGTTGTCGTCGGGAAGGATCGCGGCACGCCTCGGCTCGTGGACCGACACGAGTCCCCCAGCGAGCAGGTCGCCGAGGAGGACCCGTACCACGCCCAGCGCGAGGTCGAGGCGGGCGGCCAGTTCGGCCACCGGAACCGGGCGTCGGGCCAACTCGACCAGACGCCGGTGTTCCGGATGCAGCCGCGGGTGTTCGTCCAGGTCGGCCGCCGGGTCAGCCAGCACGAACGCCACCAGGTCGAACCCCTCGACCGCCGGCCGAACCCGGCCGCCGGTCAGAGTGTACGGACGGACCACCGGGCCGGCTTCCCCGTCCAGCCACTCGTGCTGCGGGTCGGGGTGATCATCCCGCATCGTCGGTCTCCGAAGGCTCCCGGGCCGGCGCGGCGAGGTACTCCCCCACCCGGGTCACCAGCATCGCCATCTCGTACGCCACCAGGCCGATGTCGGCGTCGGCGTCGGCGGCCACGGCCAGGCAGGCACCCTGCCCGGCCGCCGTGACGAAGAGGTACGCCGACTCCATCTCCACCACCGTCTGACGGACCGGTCCGGCGGCGAGGTGCCGGCTCGCCCCCTTGGCCAGGCTGGAGAAGCCGGAGGCCATCGCGCACAGGTGCTCGGCGTCGGCACGGTCGAGGTCTGCGGAGGAGCCGAGCAGCAGCCCGTCCGCCGACAACACCACCGCCTGGCGGGCGGTCGGCACCCGCTCCACCAGCTCGTCGAGGAGCCAGTCGAGATCTGCGCTCTGCTTCGTCGGTTGCACCACTAGGCGTCCCTCTCAGTCGCGGTCGGGGGTCTGGGTACGCCGTCACCGGTAGGCGACGACGGCGGCTCGGTGCCCGATCCGGTCTCGGGGGCGACGCCCCGGCGACCGCGGGCGGTGCCGTCCTGCAGCGCCGACATGAGCCGACGCGCCTCCTCGGGGGACCGAGGGCTGGGCGTCTCGGCGACCGGCGGCCGGGGCCGCGCCTCCGGGGCACGGCGGCGGATCCGGCGGGGCAGCCCGTCGGTGTTCGGGGACAGGTCCACGGCGCTGCTGCGGTCCGTGGCGAGCGGGAGCACCGGGGCGGACGTCCGCTGCCGCTCCCTGGTGATCCGACCCCGTGGCCGGGGTGGGGTGTGCAGGCGGGTCACCCGGGCCACCCGGTCGGCCTCCGGCCCCGAGGCGGGCGTCTCGTCGGTGATCAGGTCGGCCGGCACGTGCACCGTGGCGGTGATCCCGCCGTGCTCCGACCGGCGCAGTCCGACGCGTACGCCGTGTCGGGCGGCCAGTCGGGCCACCACGAACAGCCCCAGCCGGGCGCTCTGCGTGGGATCGAAGTCGGGAGGCTCGGCCAGTCGGGCGTTGGCCTCGGCGATCGCGTCGGCGGGCATGCCCAGTCCCCGGTCGGCCACCTCCACGTCGTACCCGTCGGGGGTGCGCCGACCGCGGACCTCGACCCGGGTGTGCGGCGGGGAGAACGCGGTGCCGTTCTCGATCAGTTCGGCGAGCAGGTGGATCAGGTCGCCGACGACCCGCCCGACGGCGGCTGCCGGTTCCAGGCTCGTCACGTCCACCCGGTCGTACGACTCGACCTCGCCGGTGGCCCCCCGGACCAGGTCGACCATGGCGACCGGGTTGCGCCATCCCCGACCGGGCGCGGCCCCGGCGAGGATGACCAGGTCCTCGGCGTGGCGTCGGAGTCGGGCGGCGAGATGGTCGGCGCGGAACAGCTCGGCCAGCTCGTCCGGGTCCTCGGCGCGCCGCTCCAGCCGGTCCAGGATGGCCAACTGCCTGTGCACCAGCCCCTGGCTGCGCCGTGCGATGTTGAGGAACACCTCGTTGAGGCCGCGCCGCAGGGTGACCTCGTCCACAGCCGCGCTCAGCGCGGTACGGCGTACCTCGTTGAAGGCCTGACCGACCTCGCCGATCTCGTCACGGCCGTACTCCAGGGGTGGTGCCTCCCGCGCGACGTCGACCTCCTCCCCCCGCCGGAGCCGGGCCACCACGTCCGGCAGCCGACGTTCGGCCATCTCCCGGGCGTCGTCGCGCACGTGGGTGAGCCGGTACACCAGGGAACGGCCCACCCGCAGCGCCACCACCGCGGAGGCCACCACGGCGAGGAGACCGAGCAGCCCGACCGATCCGAGCCGGACCAGGATGCCGACAGCGACCGGCACCGACCGGTCGGCGAGCGCGTCGGACTGACCGAGCTCGAAGTCGCGCATGATGTCCTGGACGGCGTCGTGGCGGGTCTGCCACTCGGTGAGTTCGACCCGGGGTCGGCCGGTGGCGGAGCCGGCGACCAGGCTGTCCTGCATCGCCTGTAGCCGGCGGAACTCCGGCCCCTCGGTGAGCTGCCGGTAGGCGGCCCGGTCGGTGGCGGGCAACTCGGCCACCGCGCCCTCGACGATGTACGTCTGGTTGCCGATGATCTGGACCAGCCGGGTGTGCTCGTCCTCGGCGTACCGACCGGCGGTCGCCGCCCCGGCGACCAGCGCGTCGGCCTGGGCGAGCAGTTCACGGGAGCGGCCGAGGTCGGTGATCGCCCGTACCTGCCGGTTGAGGTCGGTGTCGGGCAGGGCGGCCAGGGCGGTGAACGCCTGGAAGGCCGAGCTGACCATTCCGGTGTAGAGGCCGAAGGCACCGGCCCGGTCGACCTCGCGCCGGTCGATGTACCCCCGACCGGCCGGTAGGGCGTCCAGGGTCGCCACCAACTCGTCGAGACGGGTCTCCAGCAGGTCGTGGGCGGCGCCGCGCAGCGAGTCGCCGTCGATGCGGTTCCGCAGCTCGCCGATCGCCTCGTCGGTACGGCGGCGCTGCTCGATCAGGGGTGGCGACTCGTCCTCCCCGGCGAGGTGGACCATCGAGAGTCGACGTTCGCTCTGCAACTCGGCGACGACCCGTTCGCCGGGGATGCCGAACTCGTCGAGGAGGGTGTTGGCGTCGAGCAGACTCCTGGCCGGTCCGACGGTAAGGGTGGTAGCGAAGATCCACAGTGCCAGCAGCGCAGCCACCGGGGTGACGACCAGCGCGGCCAGTTTGGCCCGGATCGGCCAGTCACGGGTGTTCATCGCAGCCTCGCCCGGAAGGTGACGGAAGGGGTACCGGCACCGGCGGGCGGTGGCCCGGCCACTGTGCCGGGCACCGGTACGGGCACCGTGGGCAGGATACGTAATTGACCGCCGATGCACTACCGGCTGTCGCGCCGACCATTACCGCGTGCACCGCCACCTGCGAACCTCTGTCGACAATCGGGCGCCCCGCCGTGTCGTACGGCGGGACGCCCGGTCCGATCCCCGGGGTCAGGACTCCGCACCGATACCGAGCCCCTCGGCCACCCGCCCCCCGTACGCCTCGTCGCACTGGCGCAGGTGCCAGACCATCTTCTCCTGGATGTGCCCGTCGCACTGCTCCAGCTGCGCGACCAGGTTCTTCACCAGGTCGTCGCGCTCCCACTCGGGCATGGTCCGGAAGTGTTCACCGGCCTGGGCGTAGTCGTTGCGCCGCTCGATCGGCGCCTTCACGACCTGCCCCGAGACGAAGGGTCGGTACTCCCGGTAGGACTCGTCGGCCTCCCGCAACCCGGCCACCGAGGACGGCTCGAAGTTGATGTGCGGGTTCTCGCCCCGATCGTCCACGTGGTAGGACATCGGGCCACCCTCCTGGTTGGTGCCGACCGCCACGTCGGGGCGGGGTGCGTTGATCGGCAGTTGGAGGTAGTTCGGGCCCACCCGGTACCGCTGGGTGTCCGAGTAGGAGAAGGTCCGGCCCACCAGCATCTTGTCGTCGGAGAACTCAAGCCCGTCGACGAGTACGCCGGTGCCGAAGGCGATCTGCTCGTTCTCGTTGTGGACGTTGGCGACGTTGCGGTTCAGCGTCATCATCCCGACCGGACGCAGCGGGAAGACGTCCTCCGGCCAGGTCTTGGTGTCGTCCAGCGGGTCGAAGTCCAGCTCCGGGTGCTCGTCGTCGCTCATGATCTGGACGTTGAGCTCCCACTGCGGGTACTCGCCGCGTTCGATCGCCTCGTACAGGTCGCGGGAGGCGTGTCCCAGCTCGGTGGCCTGGATCGCCGCCGCCTGCTCCTCGGTCAGCGACTCGACTCCCTGCTGCGACTTCCAGTGGTACTTGACCAGGACGCCCTCACCTGCGGCGTCGACCATCCGGTAGGTGTTGACCCCGAAGCCATCCTGCCGTCGGTAGTCGGCAGGGATGCCACGCGGGCTGAACAGCCAGGTCAGCATGTGCATCGACTCGGGGGTGCCGGACATGAAGTCGAAGATCCGGTTCGGCTCCTGTCGGAAGGTGACCGGGTCCGGCTTCAGCGCGTGGATCACGTCCGGGAACTTGACGGCGTCCCGGATGAAGAAGACCGGCAGGTTGTTGCCGACCAGGTCCCAGTTGCCGTCCTCGGTACGGAACTTGACAGCGAAGCCCCGGGGGTCGCGGGTCGCCTCGGAGGAGTCCCGGCCGCCGATGACCGTGGAGAAGCGTACGGTCACCGGGGTCTTGGTGCCCCGGGTCTGGAAGAGCCTGGCCCTGGTGTACGTCGAGGCGGGCTCGTCGCCGATGGTGCCGTACGCCTCGAACTCCCCGTGGGCGACGAAACCTCGGGCGTGCACCACCCGCTCCGGGATCCGCTCCCGGTCGAAGTGGCTGATCTTCTCCAGGAAGTGGTAGTTCTCCAGCGTCGCCGGCCCTCGTGAGCCGACCGTCCGCTGCTGCTGGTTGTTGTGCACCGGATGGCCCTGACGGGTGGTGAGGACCGGCTTGTCGACCTGCTCGTTCATCGCGTCTCCTCCTGCTCGGTGGGTACCAGTCGACGGGAACCGCCGTCCCACCTGTCCCTCCTTACCCATCCGACCCATCTGAGGAAAGTGCGCGGATCGGGATTGGCGATCACCGGAAGCAGGGAATACCAGAGGACGAAGGAGGAGCCATGACGTCCACGCAGGTAATCGTGTTGGTGCTCGTCGTACTGGTGGTCGCGGCGGTGGCCGCAGCCCTGGTGATCGCCGGTCGGCGGCGGGCGCTGCGCCAACGGTTCGGCCCGGAGTACGACCGGGCGGTAGCGGAACAGAGCAGTCGCAGCGCGGCCGAGCGCGAGCTGCGGGACCGCCAGCGCCGACACGCCGAACTCACCCTCACCCCCCTCACCCCCGAGGCTCGGGACCGGTACGCGGCGGCCTGGGAGGAGCTCCAGGTCCGCTTCGTCGACTCGCCCCACGAGACGGTCTCCGACGCCCACGAACTGGTCACCCGGCTGATCTCCGAGCGTGGCTACCCGACCGGGGACTTCTCGGACCAGATCGCCCACCTGTCCGTCGAGCACGCCCGGACGCTGGGGCACTACCGGGACGCCCACGAGATCCACGAGCGCAACGCCCGAGGCGAGGCGAGCACCGAGGACCTGCGTCAGGCCGTCGTGCACTACCGCGCGCTCTTCGCCGACCTGCTCGGGACCGAGCCGGTCGGGTCCCGGCCGGCGCAGCCGGACACGACCCCGACGTCCCACTCCGAGTCGGCTGACCAGCCGAGCCCGACCGAGTCCCACCCGACGTCGCCCCCGCAGCAGCGGACCCCGCACGACGTCCCGACCCGTTGAGAGGCAAGCCAGGATGCGTCAGAACGAGCAGCAGGTGACCCAGGACCACCCCGAGGCCGTCCGGTCCACGCCGGTGCCGGTGCCGGAGGAAGCCACGAGCAACGGCCGCCCCGGCACCCGTGCCGACGTGCCCGAGGACGCGTTCGACGACCGCGGCACCTTCGACGACCCGACGGTCGCCGACGGGCGGGACGCCCGCCCGGACTTCCACGAGCCGGCCCCGGTCCCGACCACCTTCGGCGCCACCACCGTCGGCGGGGCCGTGGCCGCCTCGGCGATGGCCGGTGACCGCCGCGAGGACGAGCGTGACCCGCGCGGCGAGGAGACCGCCCGCCCCGGAGACGGCGCGCCGGGACGTACCGACAGGTTCGACGACGAGCGGGCCGACCCGACCGCCGCCGACCGGCTGCACCAGGGCGGTCCGGTGGGCCGGCACGCCGACCGGGACGGCGAGAACACCCCGGACCGGGACGCCACCGAGGACACCGGCGCGGCCGGCTACGGCCGCCCCGCACCGACGATGGTCGACCCGGACGCCGACGGGAAGACCGGGCTCGGTGACGGAAGGACCGGGCTCGGTGACGCCGCCAAGGGCGATGCCGAGACCGTCCCGGGCGGCGCGGCCACCCTCTTCGCTCCGGAGACCGCTCAGGGCTTCCGGGACCGGTGGCGCGACGTGCAACTGCGTTTCGTCGACGACCCGAAGGCCGCCGCCGGGCAGGCCCAGTCCCTGGTCGACGAGGCGATCCAGGCGCTCGCCGCCGCGCTCGCCGCGCAGAAGGAGAAGCTCGGCAGCTGGCAGGACGCCGACTCCGCCGACACCGAGGACCTGCGGGTCGCGGTACGCCAGTACCGGGACTTCCTGGACCGGGTGCTCGGTCGCTGACCCGTACGACGACGCACCGCCGGCGAGCCGCGAAGCGGTCGCCGGCGGTGCGTCGTCGTGGTGGGCATGTCGGGAGGCGGACCGGGTACCCGTCGCGGACGAGGGTAGGAGGGCAGCGTCATGACCGACCGGGACCAGAACCGCCGACCGCTGGAGGAGACTCCCGAGGCCGCCGCCGCGGTCGACGACGAGAGCACCGTGCCGCAGTTGCGGACCGGTGGCGGTGCCGACCGGAACGACCCCGGGTTCACCGGCCCCGATGACCGGCCTGCCGCGTCGGCGGAGACCGACGACCTGGTCGGCGACCCGTACGGGGGTGGGACGGGGGCCGGTGGGAGGCACATCCGCACCGGTGGTGAGCAGGAGTGGGAGCCGGCGGACCTGGTAGCGGCCCGGGGGCAGGATCCCACGGCGGAGAACCTGGACCGGGCCCGGCGGGACCTGGCCGAGCACGGCAACGCGGCGGTCGAGCGGACCGTCCCCTGACCGAGTTCGTCACACACCGGCCCGGCGGGACCGTCACGCCGGGCGGGGCCCCGGTCCGACCGGTTTCGGTCGGACCGGGGCCCCTGGGGGAACCTGCCGGTCGGTGCCTCACTACCGACGCGGCGGGCAGGCCAGACCCGTCAGCTCAGCTCAGCGGCGGGTACGCGTTGCGCATCAGCTCGGTGAGCTGGGCGGGGAACCAGGCACCGGAGATCGGGGCGTCCGGCAGGGCACCGCTCATGCTGTTGCCGTTGCGGGCGTTACCGGTGTAGGTCGGGTCGCACATCCGGTCGAAGCCCTTGCCGTCGTTGTTCGGGATCTCCCGGCTGGAGCCGTCCGACTCACCCGGGGGCTTCACCCAGACGTAGGCGTCGATGCCCGGCTCGGGGGCGGCCTTCGGCCGCTCGCCGAGGCCCGCACCCGCCTGGTTGCACCAGTTGCCGGAGTGGAGCCGCCGGTCCACCCGACCGCCGTCGACGTAGGCGTCGACACTGGTGGTCGGGCCGGCACCGGTGGGCCGGGCGGTGCCGCCCCAGCCGTTGCGGGAGGTGTCGATCAGCATGCCGATGTTGGAGTCGAAGCCGACCCGGACCAGCTCGTTACGGAAGGCCTGGGCGAAGGAGAGCTCGTCGTTGTACTGGTTCCAGTCGATCCACTTGGCCTGCCGGACCGTCTGCCCGTTCACCGAGTCGGTGATCTTGACGTACGGCTCGCGGAGGGCCGAGTAGTTCGCGGTGTTCACGATGAACCCCTGCACGTGGGCCGCGGTGGCCCCGGAGGCGCGGGAGGCGTCCCGCAGGATGTTGGCGGTGGGGGTGAAGTTGCTGTCCCAGCCGATCCAGCCGTGGTGGGCGGCGTCGATGTAGTTGTAGACGTTCGGGATCGACCCGAGCTGCGCCAGTGCGTAGCCGACACCGTTGACGTAGGCACCGTTGGCCTTCACGGTGTCGCACATCACGGTCCCGCCCGGGTTGCCGGAGGTGTTGGTCACCAGGTTCGGCAGCGAGTCGATCTCGATGATGTTGATGATCCGCAGGGCGCTGTACTTCGCGTCGGCCTGGATAGCCCTGATCGGGTCGATGTACTGGGCCTTGTACTTGGGCAGCTCGTCCGCCTTCAGCTCACCGTTGGAGGCGAGGGCGGAGCAGTCGCGGCCGGGGAGGTTGTAGATGACGAACTGGATGTACTGGGCGTTCTGCCGCAGCGCCTCGTCCAGGTGGTCACGCACGCCCATCGGGCCGTTGGACTGGCTCTCGTCGGTACCCTCGATCGCCGCGATCCGGTCGATCCAGACTGCGGTGGAGGTGTTGGAGATCCGGTCACCCCCCGCGACGGACTCGACCTTGGTCTTCCACTCCGGGTTCACGTACCCCCTCGCGTTGAGGTAGGGGTTGTCCACCCGGGTACCGGGCGGAGGCGTGGTCGGCGGGGTGGTGGGGGGCGTGGTCGGCGGGGTGGTGGGGGGCGTGGTCGGCGGGGTGGTGGGAGGCGTGGTCGGCGGGGTGGTCGGGTTCGTGGTGCCGCCGTTGCAGACGGTGCCGTTGAGGGTGAACGAGGTCGGCTTGGGGTTGCTGCCACTCCACGAGCCGTTGAAGCCGAAGCTCGTCGACGCGCCGGTGGCCATCGAACCGTTGTACGACAGGCTCCGGGCCGTCACCTGACTGCCGGACTGGGTGATCTCCGCCGACCAGCCCTGCTGGACGCGCTGGCTGCTGTTGGGGAACGTCCAGCCCAGCGTCCAGCCGTTGACCGGGTCGCCGATGTTCCTGATGGTTACGTTGGCGGTGAAGCCGCCCTGCCAGTCGTTCGTCGTCCAGGTCACGTCACACTGCGTCGCGGCGTGCGCCGCGGTGACCGGGAGGGTCACCAGTCCGCCTGCGACCAGGGCCCCCGCGCCGGCCAGCGCGAGTGCCCGGCGCTGGCCGGACAGCCTTCTCCACACGTTCATGCCAGTGATCTCCTTGGGCGAGACCGGATCCGCTATCGACCCGGCGGTGCGGCCCCGGCGGCATCCGTTGTGGACGGCCGTCGGCGCCTTCGGGATTTCGGGGGTGCCCGACCCGGACGGGCTTGGTGGTGGTGTCACGGTCGGCGCAACCGACCGGCGGCGGAGTGTCGTACCGGCGCACCGGCCTGCCCTCGACATCTGCCTTCGCGGTGTAGCTCCGGAACCGCGTGCAGCGATTCTTGCATGGGAGCGCTTCCATGGCAACGTCTCGATTAATTATTCCCTCCACCTCGGCGATCAGGGGAAATCTCCGCGTCACAAATCTCCCTCCGGAGGACCCGCTAAGAAGATTTGCATAGTTTCTTCGTATTACTCCGCAATGTCCGTTATGCCCGTACGGTGGCGGGAGTGACTGCGAGAGAAGCTCAGCCACTCCGTGCCGCTGCGGCACGGCCCGCGTCATCGGCGAAAGGCAGGAAGTTGATGTCCACGTTCCGAGGCAGCCACGAGAAGCTCAGCCGGTCCCGCGCCCGGACCACCCGCCGGCAGCTGCTCGCCGGAGGGCTCGTGGCAGGCAGCCTGATCGCCGGTACGGCCGGCGTCGCACTGGCCGGCGGCGGCACCGGTGTGCTGGGTACGGTCCTCACCACCCCCGCCTCGATCATGCTCGGTCAGGACACCGCAGCCCGTGACGGTGACCGCAAGGCCGACTCCGACGCCCGGGGGCCGGGCGAGGTGACGAAGGTGCCCTGTGACGCGGCCAAGCTCGTCGCCGCCCTCCTGCACGCCGACACCCAGGGCGGTGGCACCCTCCAGCTCGCGCCACGGTGCACGTACGTGCTCACCGAGGCGGCCTTCGACGACGACCGGTTCGACGGGGGCGTCCGTGACGCCCGGGAAGCCGCCGACCAGGCGGAGAACGGCGGGGCCCCGGCCCGACCGGAGCGGCCCCCGGCCCAGGTCCGGCGGGACAACAGCTCCGGACTGCCGGTGGTCTACCACCCGATCACCATCCGGGGCGAGGGCGCCACCATCACCCGGGACTCCCGAGCGGCCGAGTTCCGGTTCTTCACCGTCCGTGACGGTGGCGACCTGCGACTGACCGACGTCACGCTGCGCAACGGGCGTTCGGTCGCCGAGGGCGGCAGTGTGCACGTCGTACACGGCGGCAACGCGGTGTTGGAGGGGGTCACGATCGCCCAGAGCATCTCGTTGTCCGCGACCGGCGGGGGCGGAGCGGTCTTCAACGACGGCAACCTCCGGGTCGTCGACAGCACCTTCACCGACAACGCAGCCACCGCCCGTACCGGCCGGGGTGGCGGCATTCTCAACGGCGGCGTCCTGACCATGACCGGGTCGACGTTCACCCGCAACAGCGCCAAGTCGCTCGGCGGCGGGTTCGCCAACTTCCGGGGGGCCGCCGACGTCAGTGGCAGCAGCTTCGAGCAGAACCACGCCGACCAGGGCGGAGGCATGGCGAGCTTCTCGGCCCGGACCCGGGTGTGGGACACCGAGGTGGTCGGGAACACCGCGCGGGTCGGCGGTGGCATCGCCAACGGGGACGCCACCGTCGCCCTGCGCGGACTCCAGGTCAAGGAGAACGTGGCGACCGGCGACGGCGGCGGCATCTGGACGTCCCGGGGCCTGGCCACCCTCGACCAGAGCATCGTCCGGGCCAACACCGCGCACGGCAACGGCGGCGGGTTGTTCGTCGACAGGTCGAACGTCCCGGTCCGCCACAGCGAGCTGACCGGCAACGGCGCCGTCGGGGCGCGCTCGACCGGCGGCGGCATCCACGCCACCGGCGGGCAGCTCAGCCTCTTCGGCAGCCGGGTCACCGAGAACCGCTCGGTGCACGCCCCGAGCGGGGTGTTCGGCCGTCAGCTGCGGGTCAACGTCGACGACAAGACCGGGATCACCGAGAACCGGCCCACCAACTGCCAGGGGAGCCCGGCACCGGTCCAGTCCTGCTTCCGCTGACCCCACCGCACGAGCACTGACATCCCGGCCGACAGGGAGTATCCGGACGCCTCCGGGGTGATCGAGGGCGATCACCCCGGAGGCGTCGTCGGGGGACGCTCCCACCGGCCGATCGCGAAGCGGGACGCCCCCACCGGCGGGCCGCGTACGGGCACGCCTCCACCGGCGGACCACGAAAGGGGCAGGGTCCGATCGGCACGCCGCGTACGGGGAGGTACCCGTCGGCAGGCAGCGCTCGGGGTCGAACGAGGTCGGTCACCCAGGAGGTATTAAAACGCGAATTTTTCCTCTTATAACTCGCGAATCGGTCTAACGTCTGTCGTAGCTCGGCTGTCGCCGGGTTCAGGACGAAATGGGATGGAGTGACTCAGGTCATGGCTAACAAGATGCTCGGGAAGGTTGTCGCGGGTGCCGCTCTTGGTGGCGCGTCGCTGCTGGTGTTCGCGCCGGCCACCGCTTTCGCCGACGGTGGCAAGCCGGACGCCGAGCACCACAAGAAGGGTTACGTGCTGGCCGAGCCCGAGGTCGTCAAGGCCGGGCACAAGGTCAAGCTCGTCGAGGTCTGCCCGACGGCGCAGGAGGAGGCCTTCGTCTGGTCGAAGGTGACCGGCAAGGTCAAGCTCCACAAGGCCGAGCAGCAGGACCGCGGGGACCGGGGCAACTGGCACGGTAACCAGCGCGACGAGGACAGCCGCGACGGCGAGAAGGGCGAACGCGACAGCCGCGACGCCGAGAAGGGCGAGCACGACAGCCGCGACGGCGAAAAGGGCCAGCACGAAGGCCGCGACGCCGAGAAGGGCGAGCACGACAGCCGCGACGGCGAAAAGGGCCAGCACGAAGGCCGCGACGGCGAAAAGGGCCAGCACGAAGGCCGCAACGGTGAGAAGGACGGCGAGAACGGCCGGTCCGAGGAGCAGGGCGGCGAGAACGAGCGGCCCTGGGAGGACAAGGGTTCCTGGGAGGAGAGCAGCCAGGACGAGGCCAAGTCCGGCGGCTGGGGCGGCGGCGCCGCCGACGACGCCAAGAAGGACGAAGGCAAGAAGGACGAGGCCAAGAAGGACGAGGCTCGCAACGAGCAGAACGCCGACGAGGCCAAGAAGGACGAAGGCAAGAAGGACGAGGGCAAGGGCGACGAGGCCCGCGGTCAGCACGACGAGGGCAAGAAGGACGACGCCCGCAACGAAGAGGGCAACAAGCACGAGGGCAACGAGAACGAGGGCAACAAGCACGAGGCCCGCGAGGACGAGGGCAACCGGGGCGGCCACAAGGGCGAGGAGTCGGACGAGCGCTCGTACGAGCGTGAGTTCGTGTACTTCGCCGAGGTCAAGATCCCGTGGGACGCCGAGCCGGGTGCGTACGACCTGAAGGGGTCGTGCGGCGAGGGCAAGCTCGTGGTCCTGCCGCGGGGCGGCGTCGAGGCCGGTGCCGGCAGCACCGGAACCGACACGGGCATGGCCGCCGGCGGAGCCGGGATGCTGGGCGCCGCGGCGCTCGGGGGCATCGTGTTGATGCGCCGGCGTCGGACCGATGAGTCCCTGGTCTGACGTGAGGATGATCCGGGCCGGCGGCCGTCACGGAACCCCGTGGCGCGCCGCCGGCGCGGCCGTCCTCCTCGCCGTCGCCATGGCCGGTGCGGCGCTGCTGGGCGTGGCGACCAGTCCCGACGCCGACCCCCGGCCACCACGGCCGGACAGCGGACGGACCGCGTACGTCGACCCGGACCTGCCCGCCGGACAGGAGGCGGACCAGGGTGGGGCACCCGCCCTGCCCCGGTCCCAGCCGACCACCGTGTCGATCCGCCAGATCGGGGTGCAGGCCCAGGTGATGCAGCTCGGAACGAACCCGGACGGCACCGTCCAGACCCCGCCCCTGGAGCAGTCCCACCTCACCGGCTGGTACGCCAAGGGGGCCAGCCCGGGTGAGGCCGGCAACGCGGTGATCATCGGTCACGTGGACAACCGGGATGGTCCGGCCGTCTTCTGGGAACTCGGCGCCCTGCAACCGGGCAGCACCATCGAGGTCGGCCGGCAGGACGGTCGCACCGTCGTGTTCACGGTCGACGAGGTGCGGTCGTACCCGAAGGCGACCTTCCCCACCGACCTGGTGTACGGCCCCAACGACCGGCCCGGCCTGCGGCTGGTCACCTGCGGCGGGGAGTTCGACCAGAAGGCGCAGTCCTACCTCGAGAACACCGTCGTCTTCGCCAGCCCCGCCCGGTGACCGGCGGGTACGACGGTCCCGGCGCGGTCGTGACGACCGCGCCGGGACCGGTCCGTCAGGCGGCCGAGGAGGTCCGCACCAGGGTACGGATCTGCCGCAGCAGCACCGACAGGGCTGCCAGATCCGACCGGGACTCGTCGAACTCCCCCATCGCCCGCTGCGCCCGGTGGATGGAGGTGGCGTTCGACTGCTCCCACTGGAGCACCCGCTCGTGCGGCGGGAGGCTCTCCGGGGTGGAGCCGAGCACCTCGGCGGTGAGCGCGGCCAGCGCGGCGTACAGGTCGTACCGCAGCGCCATCCGGGCCAGGGTCTGCCACCGGTCCTCCCTGGGCAGCAGGGAGATCTTCGACAGCAGGGTGTCCACCCGGAACCGGTCGGAGAGGACGAAGTAGACAGAGGCCACCTCGCCCACGTCCTTGCCGGTCTCGGTGGCGGTCTCCACCACGTCCAGCAGGCCGAAGCTGTACATCATCCGGGTGGCCTGCTCGGCCAGCTCCCGTGGCAGCCCCTTGCGGGTCGAATCGTCGATCTTCGCGGCGATCGACTCCCGCTCGTCGCCGTAGAAGAGCGTCTCCATCCGAGGCAGCAGTTGGGCCACCCCGGCCCGCAGCCGGTCGATCTCCGCCGGGACGTCCAGCGGCGAACGCCGGTTGGTCACCAGCCACCGGACCGCCCGGTCCAGCAGTCGCCGGGTGTCCAGGTAGACGCTGGTCTGCAACTCCGGGTCGATCCGGTTGTCCAGCGCCTCGACCTCGTCCCAGAGCCGGCGCAGCCCGAACACCTCGCGGACCACCACGTACGCCCGGATCACGTCCGCCGCCGAGGCGGCCGTCTCCTCGACCACCCGGTAGACGAAGGAGATGCCTCCCCTGTTGATCGCCTCGTTGACCAACACCGTGGTCACGATGTCCCGGCGCAGCCGGTGCCGGCCCATCCGGTCGGCGAACCGCTTGCGCATCGGCGTCGGGAAGTAGTTGACCAGGACGTCGGTCGTCCACTCCTCGTCCGCGATCCCCTCGGTGAGGATCTCCCGCTCCAGCGCGATCTTGACGTACGCCAGCACGACTGCGAACTCCGGCGCGGTCAGCCCGGTCTCGGCCCGGACCGCCAACTCCTCGTCCGAGGGCAGCCCCTCCAGGGCCCGGTTGAGCCCACCGGAACGCTCCAGCTCGCTGATCATCCGGCGGTGCACAGGCAACAGCGGACCGGCCTGCGCCTGCGAGTTGTTGATCGCCCGCGCCTGGTCGTAGTTGTCCCGCAGCACCAGCTCGGCGACCTCGTCGGTCATCTCGGCGAGCAACTCGTCGCGCTCCGGGACGTCCAGTTCGCCGTCGGCGACCGCCGTGTTCAGCAGGATCTTGATGTTCACCTCGTGGTCGGAGCAGTCCACCCCGGCCGCGTTGTCGATGAAGTCGGTGTAGATCCGGCCGCCGGAGAGGGCGTACTCGATCCGGCCGTGCTGGGTGAAGCCCAGGTTTCCGCCCTCGCCGACCACCCGGCAACGCAGGCTCTTGCCGTCCACCCGGATCGCGTCGTTGGACTTGTCCCCCACCTCGGCGTTGGTCTCGCCGGAGGACTTGACGTAGGTGCCGATACCGCCGTTCCAGAACAGGTCCACCGGGGCGGTGAGGATCACCTTCATCAGGTCCTGCGGGCTGAGCTGGGTGACGTCGTCGGACAACCCGAGCGCCCCCCGGGCCTGCGGCGTGATCGGGATCGACTTGGCGGTACGCGAGTACACGCCCCCACCGGCGGAGATGAGGTCCCTGTCGTACTCCTCCCACGAGGAACGGGGCAGGTCGAACAGCCGCTTGCGCTCGGCGTACGAGGTGGCCGCGTCCGGGTCCGGGTCGATGAAGAGGTGCCGGTGGTCGAAGGCGGCCACCAGCCGGATGTGCTCGGACAGCAGCATCCCGTTGCCGAACACGTCACCGGACATGTCGCCGACGCCGACCACTGTGAAGTCCTGCTTCTGGGTGTCGTGACCCAGCTCCCGGAAGTGCCGTTTGACCGACTCCCAGGCGCCCCTGGCGGTGATGCCCATCTTCTTGTGGTCGTACCCGGCGGACCCGCCGGAGGCGAACGCGTCACCCAGCCAGAAATCGTGCCCGGCGGAGATCTCGTTGGCGATGTCGGAGAAGGTGGCTGTCCCCTTGTCCGCCGCCACCACCATGTACGGGTCGTCCCCGTCGTGCCGGACCACGTCGTCCGGGGGGACGATGTCCCCGCTGACGATGTTGTCAGTGACGTCGAGCAGGGCGGAGATGAAGGCCTTGTAGCAGACAACCGCCTCGTCCCGGTCGCCCGGCTTCTGCTTGAGGACGAAGCCACCCTTGGCACCGACCGGGACGATCACGGCGTTCTTCACCATCTGCGCCTTGACCAGACCCAGCACCTCGGTCCGGAAGTCCTCCCGCCGGTCGGACCAGCGCAACCCGCCCCGGGCCACCGGGCCGAACCGCAGGTGCACCCCCTCGAAGCGGGGCGAGTAGACGAAGATCTCGAACTTGGGACGGGGGGCCGGCAGGTCCGGGATGGCCTGCGGGTCCAGCTTGAAGGCCACGTACGACTTGGGTCGCCCGTCGGCCCGCTTCTGGTAGAAGCTGGTCCGCAGGGTGGCCTGGATCATCGTCAGGTACGACCGCAGGATCCGGTCCTGGTCGAGGCTGGCCACCTCGTCCAACGCCTCGCCGATCGCCTCGGTCAGCTCCCGGCTGCGGGTCTCCCGGTCGGTGGCCTCCAGCTCCGCCTCCGGGTCGAACCGGACCTCGAAGAGCTCCACCAGCAGTGCGGCGATCGACGGGTTCGCGGTGAAGGTCGACTCCACGTAGTCCTGGGAGAAGACCGTCCCCGCCTGACGCAGGTACTTCGCGTAGGCGCGCAGCACCACGACCTGACGCCAGGTCAGCCCGGCCCGCAGCACCAGCTCGTTGAAGCCGTCGACCTCCGCCTCCCCCCGCCAGGCGGCGGCGAAGGCGTTCTCCACGTGCGGGCGTACCTCGGCCAGCTCCTGGTGCCCCTCGGGCAGGTGCAACCCGAAGTCGTACAGCCAGATCCGGCCGTCGATCCGGTCCACCTCGTACGGGTGCTCGTCGATCACCTTCACGCCGAGGGAGTGCAGCACCGGCAGGACTGCCGAGAGCATCATCGGCTCGCCGTACCGGTAGACCTTGAACCGGACGTTGAGCGTCTCGTCGACGTCCGCACCGCGCTGCCCCGGTCGGGCGGCGAACTGCTTGCGGAACAGGTGCATCTCCAGCTGGCCGGGCTCCTCAAGCAGCTCCAGCTTGGCCAGGTCCTTCATCGCCTCGTACGGCGTGTGCCCGTCCTTGTACCCCTCAGGGAACGCGTCGGCGTACCTGTTGAACAGGTGTTTTGCCTGCTCGTCGCCGAGCTTGCGCTCCAGGACCAGCCGGTAGTCGTCGTCCCAGAGTCGGGTGGCGTCGGCCAGCTCCTCGGCCAGCAGGTCGGCGTCGATCGCGCCGAGCGGGTTGTGCGGGTCGGTACGGACGATGAAGTGCACCCGGGCCAGCATCGACTCGGTCACCCGGGTGGTGTAGTCCACCCCGAGTCCGTTGAGCTCCCGCAGCAGGATGTCCTGCATCCGCAGCCGGTTCTGGGTGGTGAACCGGTCCCGGGGCAGGTAGATCAGGCAGGAGATGAACCGCCCGTACGCGTCGCGGCGCAGGAAGACCCGCAGCTGCCGACGACCGGCCATCCGCAGGACGCCGATCACCGCGTGGTACAGGTCCTCGGTCTTGATCTGGAACAACTCGTCGCGCGGGTAGGTCTCCAGGATCTGGAGCAGGTCCTTGCCGGAGTGGCTGCGCTGGCTCAGACCGGAACGGTCCAGCACCTCGGCGACCTTACGGCGGACCACAGGCAGCTCCCGGACGCTGGTCCGGTACGCGGCGGTGGAGAAGAGCCCGAGGAACCGACGCTCCCCGACCACCTGACCGTCGGCGTCGAAAATCTTGAATCCGACGTAGTCCAGGTACGCCGAGCGGTGCACGGTGGCCCGCGAGTTCGCCTTGGTGATGATCAGCAGGCGCTTCTCCAGCACCTTCTCGTGCGCCTCGGGGGTCATCGAGGCCAGCGCCCGCGCCTCCGGGGCGTCCTGACGGAGGATGCCCAGCCCGGTGCCGAGGACCGCTTCCAGCGCCTTGCCGCCGGTAGCTCCCTCCGGGCCGTCGGACGGGGCGTCCACCAGCCGGTACTCGCGGTAACCGAGGAAGGTGAAGTGGTCGTTGGCGAGCCAGCGGAGCAGCTCCACCGAGTCGGTGATGTCCTTCTCCGGCACCGGAGGGCGGTTCTCCGAGGTCCGGGCCGAGGCGAGGTCGTCGGCGAGGGCCATGGCCCGCTGACGCATCTTCGGCCAGTCCTCCACCGCTTCCCGCACGTCGGTGAGGACCCGCTGCAACTCGCCGCGCAGCCGGTCACGCTGGCGGCTGTCACGGATCGGGTCGACCTCGATCCGCATCCAGCTCTCCACCAGGTCCCCGGCGATCGCGTCGTCGGGTTCCACGTCGGCGGAGACCTCGGTGAGCCGACCCAGGGGTTCCCGCCGGACCACCACCAGCGGGTGGACCAGCATGTGTACGTCGAGATGGTGGGAATTGAGCAGCGCGGTCACCGAGTCGACAAGGAACGGCATGTCGTCGGTGACGATCTCGATGACCGTGTGGTGCTGGTCGTCGGCGGGGGCGTGGATGCGCAGCCGCAGCTCGCCGGGGACCCGCTGTTCGGCGAGGTCCCGGTGGGCCCGGGCCGCGTCGAGCATCTCCTCCGGGGTGAAGCCGATCAGCTCCTCGTCCGGTGCGAACCGCCAGAACCGACTGACCAGGGTGGCCGCGTCGTGGTCCTCCCCGGCCAGGGCCACCGCCTGGGCCACGAGCCGCTCCGCGTTGGGTACCGGCTCGTCGAGCTCGGCGTCCTCCACGTCGTCGGCCAGGGCCTCCGGGGGTAACCCGAGGTCGTACAGCGTGTCGACACTCGAACCGGTCATCCCGGTCACTCCGGTGTCGAGTCGGCCGTCGCCGTCGGTGTCGGTCGCGGTGTCGAAGCTGTCGTCGCCTCGGCCGGTGTCAACCAGCCGGAAGTCGGGACCCGGTTTGATCGCCGGACGCCGGTCCATTGGTGCACTCCCCTCAACCCACCGCGTTGTGGGTCACTCTCCCGCCCAGCCTAGGCCCGCCGATCTCTGAGCTGCTCGGTGGACCACCTGCCGGACGTCTGGATCGGGGTTGAAGTCCTTTCACCCCTGGTGGGTAGCTGGGCGAACGGCTGGTGGATACCCAGTCGCGGGATTTTCATCACACCGGTCTCGTGCTCACTTCGCCGGGCCGCAGGACAGACGGGCCGGTGGGAGCTGGTCGGGTCGTACTAACGTGGCGGGGCGACCGCGACCCCAGGGAGCTGCCAATGGCGCGCGTACACCTGTCCCCCCGTCGTCGGGTCCGCCGACGCGTCGCCGCGTTCGCCGCCGCGTTGATGGCCGGCGGGGCGCTGGTCGGGTGTTCGGACAGTGACGGGCCGGAACGGAGCGTGGACGCCTTTCTCGCCGGATGGCGCTCCGGCGACCTCCACGAGCTCGGGTTCATCGACCCCACGGGGGCCCGGATCCGGGCCGAGGAGGTGTCCGCCGAGATCCAACAGCTCTCCGGGGAGTTGGCCAAGACCCCGCCCGAGCTGCGCCGGACCGGCGATCCGACGGTCACCCAGGATCTCGCCACCGCCGGGGTCCGGGTCGAGTGGACCCTCCCCGGCGACATCCGGTGGGGCTACGACCGCGAGGTCCGGCTACGCCGTGGCACCGACGACGGCTGGCAGGTGATCTGGGAGCCGAAGGTGATGCACGAACAGCTCACCAAGGGTGACCGGCTGGCGCTGCGGCGGGAACGGCCCACCCGGTCGGCGGTCCTGGACGGTGCCGGTGAACCGATCGTCACCCCCCGACCGGTGGTCCGGATCGGTGTGCAGCCGAGCGAGGTCACCGACGCCACCCGACTCACCCGGGACCTGACTGCCGCGTTCCAGGCTGTCAAACCGCCGATCACCCCGGCGGTCGACCTCTCCGACCTGCCCGAACGCCTCTCCGGGGCCGATCCGGAGGGTTTCGTCGAGGTGCTCACCCTCCGCCGGGACGCCTACGACCAGATCCGGGCCCGGATCCGCGACCTGCCCGGCACGAAGTTCCGCACCGAGGACCTCGACCTGGCCCCGACCCGGGAGTTCGCCCGGGCGCTGCTGGGCACCGTCGACCCGGCGACCGCCGAGGACCTCCAGGCCCATCCCGACCGGTACGCCCGAGGTGACCTGGTGGGCCACGGTGGGCTCCAGAGCCGGTACGACGAGCGGCTGCGCGGCGTGCCCGGAGCTTCGGTGGTGGTCCGGCAGACCCGACCCGACGGGACCGAGGTGACCGCCGAGGAGCCCCTGTTCACCGCGGAACCGCAGCCGGGGCAACCCCTGCGGACCACCATCGACGTACGGACCCAGAACGCCGCCGACGGGGCGCTGCGCGCCGAGAAACGCCGGGCGGCGCTGGTGGCGGTACGGATCAGCGACGGCGCGGTGCTGGCGGTGGCCAACGGCCCCGGGGCGGCCGGGGAGAACCTCGCCCTCTCCGCACAGGTCCCACCCGGCTCCACGTTCAAGGTGGTCAGTACGCTCGGCCTGCTCGACAAGGGCGCTGTCACCCTCGACGGTCGGGTGGACTGTCCGAAGACGTTCACCGTCGACGGCCGTTCCTTCTCCAACGCCGACGACTTCGACCTGGGCTCGGTCCCGTTCCGCACCCACTTCGCCCGGTCCTGCAACACCTCCTTCGCCGCCCTCGCCCCGCAGCTCGGCCCGGACGGCCTCGCCGAGACCGGCCGGACCCTCGGCCTGGAGGGCAGCTGGGACCTGGGCACCGACGTGTTCACCGGCAAGGTCTCCACCGGCGGCTCCGCGCCGGAGCAGGCCGCCGCCGCCTTCGGTCAGGGCACGACAGTGGTCAGCCCGATGGCCATGGCGGCGGCAACGGCGGCGGTGGCCCGTGGGCGGTGGGAGCAGCCGAAGCTGGTGACCGATCCCGCTCCGGCGCAGCCGGCCGCCCCCGGCCCGCAGCTGCGGGCCGAGTCGGTCGAGCCGTTGCGGACGATGATGCGGCAGGTGGTGACGGTCGGCACCGCCAAGGCGCTCTCCGAGGTGCCCGGCGGCCCGGTGCACGGCAAGACCGGCACCGCCGAGTACGACGACGACCCGGCCAACACCCACTCCTGGTTCGTCGGCTGGCAGGGCGACGTCGCCTTCGCCGTCTTCGTCGAGCAGGGCGGGTCCAGCGGCGACAGCGCCGTACCTGCCGCCGGACGTTTCCTGCGCGCCCTCCCCCGGTGACCACCACCGGTCCCGGGACGGGTCCGGCGGTTCAGGGTCGGGCCTCCCCCGCCACCGGCTCCGGGCGGTCGTCGGTGTCGGTGTCGGTGTCGGTGTCCGGGGAGGGTGGTTGCCGGGGCACCACCGGCTCCGGTCCCGGGGTCGGTTCCCGCTCCGGATCGGCTACGCCCGGCGGGGCGACGTCCAGGGTGGACACCGGGGAGAGGCCGGCGACCACGGCGTCGACGATCTCGGCGGCGTACCCACCGTCCGGGTCGTAGTCGGGGTCGAAGACTGTCAGCTCCACACCGAGGCAGTGCGGGGTGTCCACCAGACCGGCAAGGAGGATCTCCAGCTCGGTGAAGGCGATGCCGCCCGGTTCGGGGGCGTCGACGGCCGGCATCACCGCCGGGTCGAGGACGTCCACGTCGATGTGCACCCAGTACCCGGCGCAGTCGGTCAGCTGCTCGTGCGCCCACTGGGCGGTCCGGGCCGCCCCCTCGACCCGCAGCTCCGGCACGGGCCGGTTGACGATGCCGGCAGCCTGCAGGTCGAGGCGGTACTCGTCCTGGGGTCGGGTGCCGAGGACCACCACGTCGATGTCGCGGAAGTACGGCCGACGCCCCTCGATGGCCGCCAGGTCGGCCTGCCCCCGCCCGGTGACCAGGGCGAGGTCCTCCCCGGCCGCCGCACCCACGTAGGAGGCGTTGCCGGGATGCCGGAAGTCGGAGTGACCGTCCACGAAGACCAGGCCGACCCGCCCCCCGACGGACTCACCCAACCGGTGCATGGCCAGCGCCGAACCGATCAGCACCGAGCAGTCCCCGCCGAGGACCAGCGGGAACTCCCCCCGGTCGATGATCGAACCGATCCGGCCGGCCAGGGCTGTGGAGTACCCGGCGATCTCCCGGGCGTGACACACCCCGTCGCCGGGCCGCCAGTCGCCCGGATCGTACCGGGGTGGGGTGAGGCAACCGGCGTCCCGAGCACCCAGCCGGGCGATCAGGTCGTGGTCGCGCAGCGCCCCGGGTGCCTTTCCGCAACCGGGCACCGACGAGAAGGTGGGCGGACGCAGGCCGAGGTTGGTCGGCGCGTCGAGGACGGCGATCCGACGTCTCATGGCTTACGTCCTCCCGTCCCCGTTGCGGAAGGCGGGCCGGCGGCGCCGGCCCGCGCTACGACGATCCTGTGCGCGACGACCGGACCGTACTCAGAACAGGGCGCTGGCCAGGGCCCGCCGGGCCGAGGCGACCGCCGGATCGTCCGGGCCGGCGACGCTGAACAGCGACACCAGGTGTTGGCGCACCCGCTCCCGGTCCTCACCGGCGGTCCGCCGGACCAGGGCGACCAGGCGGGCGTAGGCGGCCTCGGCCTGCCCACTGAGCACCTCGACGTCGGCGGCGGTCAGGTGGGCGTCCACGGCGTCCGGGTCGGCCGCCGCGGCGGCGAGCGCCGCCGACGGGTCCGTACCGGCGACCCGACGGGCCAGCCCGACCTGGGCCAGGCCCGCCTCGGCGGCGGCGTCCGTCGGCGCCTCGGCGAGGATCTTGCGGTACGCCGTCTCGGCGGCGTCCAGGTCGCCGAGCATCAGGGCGTCGTCGGCCTCGTCGAGCCGGGGGTCGCCCGGCTGTTCGGCGGTGACCCCACCGGCGGTGAGGACCGCCTGGATCCACTGCCGCAGCTGTGCCTCCGGAACCACCCCGGAGAAGGCGTCGACCGGCTGCCCGCCGACCACCGCGTAGACCATCGGGATGCCCTGCACCCGGAACATCTGGGCGAGCCGGGGGTTGGCGTCGACGTCGACCTTGGCGAGCACCCAGGCCCCACCGCCCTCGGCGGCCAGCTTCTCCAACACCGGGGAGAGCTGCTTGCACGGCTGACACCACTCCGCCCAGAAGTCGACCACCACCGGTGTGGTCAACGAGCGTTCGAGGACCTCGGACTGGAAGGTCGCCTCGGTCACGTCGATCACTGTGACGCCGCCGTCGGATCCGGTCGGTGCGCCGGTGGGCGTCGGGCCGGTCGGGGACGGGGTGGCGGGACGGGCAGGGGCCGGTGCGGGGGTGCGCAGCGCGCTGAGGTCGACCGCGCCGCGGGTGAAGATCGACGAGGTGATCCGTGGGTCGCTCATGGTTATCTAGTCTCGCACGTACGCGCCGGAACACGGATCAGCCGCGACGCCGACAGTCGCCTCCCCCGCCGCTGCTCACCACCCCGCCGACCGGCGGGGTCAGAAGCGGGCGGGTTCACGGTAGACACCCCATTCGCCCCGCAACGCGTCACAGATCTCGCCGAGGGTGGCCTCGGCCCGGACCGCGTCCAGCATCGCCGGGATCATGTTCGCCTCCGTCCGCCCCGCCGCCACCATCCGTTCGAGGGCGGCCCGGACCGCGGCGGAGTCCCGGGCGGTCTTGCGCTCGGCCAACTCCCGGCGCTGCGCCGCCTCCACCTCGTGCGAGATCCGTAGGATCTCCAGGTCCTTGGCGACGGTGGCGGTGTGACAGTTGACCCCGACGATCCTCTTGTCGCCCTTCTCCAGCGCCTGCTGGTAGGTGAAGGCCGACTCGGCGATCTGGCCGGTGAACCACCCGTCCTCGATGCCCCGCAGGATGCCGGAGGTCATCGGACCGATCCGGTGCGTACCGTCCCCGCCGAGCTGCCGGATCCGGGCGAAGATCTCCTCCGCCTCGGCCTCGATCCGGTCGGTGAGCGCCTCGACGTACCAGGCACCGCCGAGGGGGTCTGCCACGTTCGTCACCCCGGTCTCCTCCATCAGCACCTGCTGGGTCCGCAGGGCGATCTCGGCGGATTCGTCGGTCGGCAGGGCCAGCGTCTCGTCCAGGGCGTTGGTGTGCAGCGAGTTCGTGCCGCCGAGCACCGCGGCCAGGGCCTCCACGGCGGTGCGTACGACGTTGTTGACCGGCTGTTGGGCGGTCAGTGACACCCCGGCGGTCTGGGTGTGGAACCGCAGCCAGAGCGCCTTCTCGCTGGTGGCGCCGTACACCTCGCGCAGCCACCGGGCCCAGATCCGGCGGGCGGCCCGGAACTTGGCGATCTCCTCGAAGAAGTCGACGTGCGAGTCGAAGAAGAAACTGAGGCCGGGGGCGAAGACGTTCACGTCCAGCCCCCGGGACAACCCCAGTTCGACGTAGCCGAACCCGTCGGCCAGGGTGTAGGCCAGCTCCTGCGCGGCGGTGGAGCCGGCCTCCCGGATGTGGTAGCCCGACACCGACAGCGGCTTGTACCGGGGGATCTCCCGGGCGCAGTACTCCATCAGGTCGCCGATCAGACGCAGGTGGGGTTCCGGCTCGAAGAGCCACTCCTTCTGCGCGATGTACTCCTTGAAGATGTCGGTCTGCAGGGTGCCGTCGAGCCGGGCCGGGTCGGCGCCCTGCCGCTCGGCGGCGACCAGGTACATGCAGAAGACCGGCACGGCCGGACCGGAGATCGTCATCGAGGTGGTCACCCGGGCCAGGTCGATGCCGTCGAAGAGCACCTCCATGTCGGCCGCCGAGTCCACTGCCACCCCGCAGTGTCCGACCTCGCCGAGCGCCTGCGGATCGTCGGAGTCCCGGCCCATCAGGGTCGGCATGTCGAAGGCGACAGAGAGCCCGCCGCCTCCCGCGCCGAGGATCATCTTGTACCGCTCGTTGGTCTGCCGGGCGTTGCCGAAGCCCGCGAACTGCCTGATCGTCCAGGTCCGCCCCCGGTAGCCGGTCGGATGCAACCCCCGGGTGTACGGGTACTCCCCCGGCCACCCGATCCGGTCGAAGCCGGGGTGGGCCACGCCCTCCGGTGGGCCGTACACCGGGTCGACAGTCATGCCGGACAGGGTGGTGAAGTCGGCGTCCCGCTTGCGGGAGGCGTCGTACCGGGCCTGCCAGCGGGCCCGACCGGCAGCGATCTCGTCGGCGTTCATGCGCGGGGGTCCTCCGTGAGTCCTCGACTGGCATCGAGTGTAGAGCCCCAACTGAACGATCGCTAAGTTCCGCGTCGCGCAAGCACCCCGGGCACGCGCGTACGGCATGGAGACGACAGGCGTACGGTCAGGCGCCGGACTCGGGCGTGTCGGTGAAGGCGACGTCGTCGACCCGGATGTTGATCTCGTCGACGCGCAGTCCGTACGCCTCGACCGCCTCGGTCACCCGCGCCCTGACCTCGTCGACCACCTGCGGGACCGGGTGCCCGGCGACTGTCACCAGCACCAGGTTGATCAGCACCGCCCCGTCGGTGATGTGCGCCGAGCAACCCCGCCGGGCGTCACCGACCTGGTCGAGGCCGACCCGGTCCAGGACGGAGTTGACGAACCGGGCGAGGTCGCCACCGAGTTCCGCGACGCCCGGCACCGACTTCGTGGCTGCCACCGCGATCTTCTCCACCACCTCGGTGGAGATCCGCGTCTGCCCACCCGCCACGGTGCCAGCGTTCAGGGACAGTTCCTGGGTGTTCTCGAAGTTCACGTCCCACTCCCCTGTCGTCGCCGGCCGGCAGCCCCCGACCGCAAGGAGCGTACCGGCCGCGACCTCCGCTGTGGACGGTCAGGATCCGAGCTGGGCGAGGAGTTCGTCGGCGGCGGTGTACGGGTCGAGGGTGCCCTCGGCGACCTTCGCGGCGAGGGCGGCGAGCTGCGTACCGTCGCGGAGGGAACCGATGCGGGCGCGCAGCGCGCCGAGCGCGATCGCCTCGACCTCGGCGGCGGCCCGCGCCTCCCGACGGCGACGCAGTTCGTCGTGTTCGACCAGCCAGGTCCGGTGCTTGTCGAGGGCGGCCACGAGGTCGTCGATGCCCTCGGCGCGGGCGGCGACGGTCCGGACCACCTGCGGACGCCACTGGCCGGGCCCCCGCTCCCCCAGGGCGAGGTTGCCCTGGATGTCGCGGACCGTGGCGTCGGCGCCGTCCCGGTCGGCCTTGTTGACCACGAAGATGTCGGCGATCTCCAGGATGCCGGCCTTGACCGCCTGGATCGCGTCGCCCATCCCCGGAGCGAGCAGCACGAGTGTGGTGTCGGCCAGGGAGGCGACCTCCACCTCGGCCTGCCCGACCCCGACCGTCTCGACGAGCACGACGTCGCAGCCGGCACCTTCGAGGACCCGGACCGCCTGCGGGGTGGCGGCGGAGAGCCCGCCGAGGTGCCCCCGACTGGACATCGACCTGATGTAGACGCCGGGGTCGGTGGCGTGGTCCTGCATCCGGACCCGGTCGCCGAGGATCGCGCCGCCGGTGAACGGACTCGACGGGTCGACGGCCAGCACCCCGACCCGGTGTCCCCGGGCCCGCAGCGCCCGGACCAGCTCGTTCGTGGTGGTCGACTTGCCCACCCCGGGCGACCCGGTCAACCCCACCACCCGGGCCCGCCCGGCGAAGGGGGCCAGCGCCGCCGCGATCTCGGGCAGCAGGGTGTCACCCGACTCGACCAGGGTGATCAGCCGGGCCACCGCGCGCGGGTCACCGTCGCGGGCCCGCGCCACCAGCAGGGGTACGTCCCGACTCCGGCGGACCGGACCAGGGGTGGACGGCGGTGCGCCACCCGTGGCTACGGAGCCCGGGGCGGGCTCCTCGACGCGTCCGCCCACGGTCAGCTCTCGCCGCCTGCCGGCACGTGGATGATCAGCGCGTCGCCCTGGCCACCGCCGCCGCAGAGCGCCGCCGCGCCGGTGCCGCCGCCCCGCCGCCGCAGCTCCAGCGCGAGGGTGAGCACCAGCCGGGCCCCGGACATGCCGATCGGGTGCCCCAGGGCGATCGCCCCACCGTTGACGTTGACGAGGTCGGGGCTGACCCCGAGGTCACGGGTGGACTGGATACCGACCTGCGCGAACGCCTCGTTGATCTCGATCAGGTCCAGGTCGGCGACGGCCAGTCCGGCCTTGCGCAGCGCGTGGGTGATGGCGTTGGCCGGCTGGGAGTGCAGCGAGTTGTCCGGCCCGGCGACGTTGCCGTGCGCGCCCACCTCGGCCAGCCAGGTCAGCCCCAGTTCCTTGGCCTTGGCCTTGCTCATCACCACGACCGCCGCCGCCCCGTCGGAGATCGGCGAGGACGTCGCGGCGGTGATCGTGCCGTCCGGGGCGAAGGCCGGCCGCAACCGGCCCAGCGACTCGGCGGTGGTGTCCGGGCGGATCCCCTCGTCCTCGCTGATCACCAGGGGTTCGCCCCTGCGCTGCGGGATGACGACCGGGGTGATCTCGTCGGCGAAGTGCCCGTTCTTCTGGGCAGCGGCGGCCCGCTGGTGGCTGGTCGCGGCGAAGGTGTCCTGGTCGGCGCGGGTGATGCCGTGCCGGGCGCCGTGCCGCTCGGTGGACTCCCCCATCGAGCAGTCGTCCCACGGGTCGGAGAGCCCGTCGAGCGCCATGTGGTCGGCGAGCGTCACGTCACCGTACTTGTATCCGGAGCGCTGGCCCCGCAGCAGGTGCGGGGCGTTGGTCATCGACTCCATGCCCCCGGCGACCACGATGTCGAACTCGCCGGCCCGGATCAGCTGGTCGGCCAGGGCGATCGCGTCCAGGCCGGACAGACACACCTTGTTGACCGTCAGGGCCGGTACGGACATCGGCACACCGGCCGCCACCGCCGCCTGGCGGGCCGGGATCTGTCCCGTGCCGGCCTGGAGCACCTGACCCATGATCACGTACTGCACCTGGTCGGGAGCGACGCCGGCCCGCTCCAGCGCCGCCCGGATCGCGACACCGCCGAGCTCGGTCGCGGAGAGGTCCTTGAGGTTTCCCAGCAGGCGGCCCATCGGGGTCCGCGCGCCGCTGACGATCACCGAAGCCATACCTGCCTCCGAGGGGGTGCCGACCTGTACGCCTGAACGATTGTTCGGCCAGACTAGCGCCATGGCTGAGAACACCCCCGTCGAGCCCGCTGCGGAACATCTCACAGGGATCGGGCTGCTCCGTATCGACCACGTCGGCATCGCCGTCGCCGACCTGGACGAGGCGATCGACTTCTACCGACGTACCTTCGGGATGCGCTGCGTGCACGTCGAGACCAACGACGAGCAGGGCGTACGCGAGGCGATGCTGGCGGTCGGGCCGACCGCCGAGGGCGGCTGCGTGCAGCTGCTCGCCCCGCTGACCCCGGAGTCGACCATCGCCCGGTTCCTCGACCGCAACGGGCCCGGCGTGCAGCAGGTGGCATACACGGTCGCCGACGTCGACGTCGCCGGTGCGGCGCTGCGCGAGCGGGGACTACGCCTGCTCTACGACTCCCCGCGCCGGGGCACCGGGGGTTCCCGGATCAACTTCGTACACCCGAAGGACGCCGGTGGGGTCCTGGTCGAGCTGGTCCAGCCGGCCGAGGAGCACTGACCGGTTCGGCGGCCGGCCGTCGGCCATTGCGCCGAGGACGTCGATTGTTTTCCACACCGGAGACCCGATGCCCATTCCGGCTGTCGTGACAAAGCGTTACCACCGGTCCCCGGCCCCAATTCGGGCGGCCCGACGAGGCCGTCCGGCGGGCCGGGGACCTGCCAAGATCGCCCAGGGACTTGACCATGTAAAGAGGACACGAAAGCGGCGACCACTCTTGCGAAGCACCCTGGGGCGTCTGCGAGTATGTCCCAATGCCCCAGCAGCAGTCCTCCCCTCTTGCGTTCTTCGATAACGCGAACTCGCAGCCGGATTTCACCGTTGGCCTGCGCGGATACAACGTCGGACAGGTCGACGACTTCATCGGGCGGCTCACCGCCGCGCTGACCCAGTCCGAGCAGGCCCGGGCCGAGGCCGAGCAGCGGATGAACGACGCACAGCGCCGGCTCCGCCAGGCCGAGCAGCGCCAGGCCGCGCTCGAGCAGAAGATCACCGAGACCAACAAGCAGCTTGAGGAGAACAGCCGGCCGACCCTGTCGGGCCTGGGCACCCGGGTCGAGCAGATCCTGCGGCTGGCCGAGGAGCAGGCGAACGACCACCGCAACGAGGCCAAGCGCGAGTCTGAGGGCATCCTCTCCGCCGCCCGGCTAGAGGCGCGCGAGATCACCGACAAGGCCCGCGCCGAGGCCGCCGCGATGAAGGCCACCGCCGAGCGGGAGGCGGGCGGGGTCCGGACCGCCGCCGAGCGGGAGGCCGCCGAGGTCCGGGTGCAGGCCCGCCGGGAGGCCGACACCCTGCGCTCCGACGCCGAGCGGGAGACCAAGCAGCTGCGCACTGTCACCGCGCACGAGGTGGCGGAGCTCAAGTCGACCGTCGAGCGTGAGGTGGCGACGCTGCGGGCGACCGCCGAGCGGGAGATCACCCAGCAGCGGGCCAAGGCCGCCCGCGAGGCGGAGGAGAAGCGCGCCGAGGCGACCAAGCTGCTCACCGACGCCCGGGACAAGCGGGACAAGGACCTCCAGGCGCTCGAACTGCAGCTCGCCGAGCGTCGGGAGAAGGCCGAGCGGGAGGAGTCGGAGCGGCACGCCGCCCAGGTGGCGCAGACCCAGAAGCTGGTCAGCGAGGCCGAGCAGCGCGCCCGCGCCGCCCAGGAGCGGGCCAAGGAGATCGAGCAGCGGGCCGAGGCGCGCCGGGTCGAGTCGGAGCGGACCGCCAACGAGACCGTCGACAAGGCCAAGGCGCTGTCGGAGAAGACCCTCAACGAGGCCAAGGCGGAGGCGAAGCGGCTGCTCACCGAGGCGCGGACCGAGGCGGAGCTGACCACCCAGGCCGCCCGCCGCGAGGTCGAGGACCTCACCCGGCAGAAGGACGCCGTCACCTCGCAGCTCGGCCAGATGCTCTCCGGTCTCGCCGGGATCGTGCCGGGCGTCCCGCCGGGCCAGTCGGCCGAGAAGGCGGAGAACGCCCCCGCCCCGGCCGAGGGTGGACAGGAGCGGGTCGCCGCGGAGAAGTCCAACTGACGGCCGCCGCGGGGACCGCTGCGGGGCATGCGACAGGGCGCGGGGTGACACCGGGTGACCGGTGTGACCCCGCGCCGTATTTGCGCATCAGGTACCGTCTTTTCCCGTAGGGACGCATCAGTGAACTAGGTCCCATCGGGGGCGTCTGTATCGCCCCAGCGAAGCCGGACGCGTGTGAGGATGGGTGCATGTCGCACGGCGAGGAACTGTTCTCTCTGGGCGGGGAAGTGACGACGGAGCCCAGCTTCGAGTCCGCCCTGCGGGGGTACGAGAAACGACAGGTCGACCGGTACGTCACTCGCGCCGAGCACGAGATCGCCACACTGGCGACCGAGCGCGAACAGGCCTACACGCAGATCCACAAGCTGGCCGGTCAGGTCGAGGTGCTCCAGCGGGACCTCGCCCAGGCCCGCAAGCAGGTGGGCGTGGTGGACCAGGCCTCGTTCCGTCATCTCGGTCCCCGGGTGGAACAGATCCTCGCCCTCGCCGAGGAACAGGCGGAGGCGATCCTGCTCGCCGGGCACGAGGAGATCCAGGCCCGCCGCGACGCGGCCGAGGGGATCATCGAGGAGGCCCGCGAGCAGGCCGACAAGGTGCTCCAGGACTTCGAGATCGCCCTGTCGGCCCGGCGCGCCGAGGAGGAGCGGCAGAGCGCCGCCCGCCGGGCCGAGGCCGAGGCCACGGTCCGGGCCGCCCGGCAGGAGGGTGCGCAGCTGCGTCGGCAGGCGCAGGAGGCGATGGCAAAGGCCGAGCAGGAGGCCACCAAGCTCCGCGACGCCGCCAAGGAGATCCACAACCGGGCGCAGCAGGAGGCCACCAAGCTGCGTGAGGCGGCGAAGGAGGCGCTGGCCCGGGCCCAGCAGGAGGCCGCCGGGCTGCGGGACACCGCCAAGGAGGTGCACGCCAAGGCCCAGCAGGAGGCCAAGCGCCTCATCGACTCCGCGACCGAGGCGGGGCGGGCCACCCACGCCAAGGCCCAGCAGGAGGCCAAGAAGGCCATCGACGAGGCCACCGAGGCGGGCAAGGCGACCCGGGAGAAGGCCCGGCAGGAGGCCGAGCGGGTCACCACCCAGGCCGCCGAGGCGGCCACGCGCAGCCGCGCGGAGACCGAGAACTACGTCCAGCGGATGCGGGGCGAGACCGAGGCGTACGTCCAGCACGCCCGGACCCAGACCCAGCAGGAGTTGGGTGCCTGGCGGGCCGGGGTGGAGAAGGAGGTCAACGGTCGGCGTGAGGCCGCCGACCGCGAGTTGACCCGACGCCGGACCGAGGCCGAGGCCGAGTACACGAAGCGCCGCGAGGAGCTGGTCGGTCAGCACAAGGCCCGCCGGGACGAGCTGGAGCAGCAGCACACGGCCCGGCACGAGGAGCTGGAGCAGAAGCACAAGACCCGGCAGGACGAGCTGGAGAAGCAGTACCAGGCCCGGCGCGAAGAGGTCGAGCAGGGTGCCGCCCAGATCCGGGAGGTCGCCGAGCGCGACGCCGCCACAGTCCGTCGGCAGGCCGAGGAGAAGGCCGCCGAGCTGCTCAAGCGCGCCGAGTCCGAGGCCACCGAGAAGCGCCGTAAGGCCGACGAGCACGTGGCGACGTCCCGGCGGCAGTTCGAGGAGTACGCGGCGACCACCCAGCAGGCGTTGGCCACCACCCAGCAGCATCTCGCCGCCAGTCAGCAGGAGGCGGCGGCCAGCCGCCAGCAGCTCGCCAAGGTGATGCTGGAGATCGCCCAGGCCCAGCAGGAGCTCGCCGACCTGCGACAGGAGACCTGGCGGTCCCGTCAGGAGTCCGACGAGTTGCAGCTGAAGCTGCTCGGCCTCCGCCAGGAGGCGGGCACCGGGACGGCCGCAGCCGACAGCGGTACGGCCCCGAAGGCGGAGGACCCGAAGCCCGTCACCGGCAAGGTCACCGGAACCGCCACTGTCGTCTCGAAGGGCGTCGCCTCCGTGGAGGCGGCCTCGGTGAACGGCACGAGCCAGGACCCCCTGCCCACGTCCGGCGAGGCGGCCACGGCGAAGGACCCCAAGACGGGCGGCCCGGCCCAGACGAAGGGCCCCAAGACGGGCGGCCCGGCCCCGGCGAAGACCCCCGAGCCGGTCGGCGCGGCGGCCAGGGGCACCAAGTCCGGTGCCGAGCCCACTGTCACCCGGCCGGTCGCCGAGCCGGTCAGCACGGTGGAGGCCGGCAGTCCCAGCGCCGGCGTCGACGGCGAGCCCACTGTCGCGGCGGTGCCGGGCGAGGGTGGTCGGGGTGCCACCCCGACCAAGATCACCAGCACCGGGGAGAAGACCAAACGGCCCACCAAGCCGACCACCGACGAGCGCAGCGCCAGCCCGAGCAAGGTCACAGTCGAGTCGGAGTGACCGCCGACGTCGGAGACGACGTCCTGGACCGGCCCGGCGATGCCGTCGGGTCGGTCCCGGACCCCGACGCCGGGCCGGACCGGTCGGGGATCAGGCGGTGGGTTCGGTTTTCGGACCCGGTACGGGGGTGTCGGCGAAGGCGGCGACAGTCCGGTCGGCGTACCCGCTGACGTCCCCGGTCTCCATCGGGCCGTCCCACGTCGTGGGCAGGGGCACCGACGCCTCCGGAGCGACCCGGCGGACCACCTCGTCGAGGACGGTCTCGGCGTCGCCCACCCAGAGATGCTTGGCCCCGGGCACCCCGACCACCTCGGCCTGTGGGATCGCGGTGAACCGTCGCCGCGCCTCGTCCGGGCGCAGATAGTCGTCGAACTCGGGTACCACGGCGGTGAGTCGCTTGCCGGACCCGGCCCAGGTGGCGAGGTCGTCTTCGGTGGAGTAGCGCAGCGGCGGGGAGAGCAGGATCGCGCCGACCACCGCCGGGTCGCAGCCGTGCTTGAGCGCCAGATCGGTGCCGAACGACCAGCCGAGCAGCCAGAGGTTCGGCAGCTCCGCGAACTCGGCGTACTCGATCGCGGCGGCCACGTCGTACCGTTCACCGACGGCGTTGTCGAAGGCACCCTCGCTGGTGCCCCGGAGGCTCGTCGTGCCCCGGGTGTTGAACCGCAGGACGGCCAGGTCGGCCAGGGCGGGCAACCGCCAGGCCGCCTTGCGGAAGACGTGGCTGTCCATCATCCCGCCGTGGGTCGGCAGCGGGTGCAGGCAGATCAGGGTGGCCACCGGCTCGCGTCGCTCGGGTCGACTCAGCTCGCCGACCAGGCGTAGTCCGTCGGCGGTGTGCAACTCGATCTCCTCCCGCCGGCTGGGCAGGATGGAGGACGCGCGGATCGGAGTGCTCACCCCTCCAGTGTGGCGGGGGCCGTCGGTCGCCGCGCGCCGGGGCCGAAACCGGGTGACGAAGATCCCTCAGCCGTACCGAGGGGCGCCCCGGCCCCGGTGCAGGCCGGGTCCACGCCGGTCGCGCGCCCGCCAACAACCGCTGTGCCAGTGTCGGCGGTCGGTCAGGTCTCCGCGCTCGTCGGCCGGCCAGGCCACCACGTGTGGCACACCGGGACGGATCTCCTGGTCACAGCCGGGGCACCGGTACGTCTTCGCCGACGCCCCACCGCTGACACCCCGGACCTGCCACTCCCCGTCGCGCCACTGCTGGACGGTGGGTACGCCGTGGCGTACCCGGTCGGCGTCCAGGTGCGCGGTCTCGTCCTGGCGGGGACGGTTACGACGGGGGCTCACCTTCCCAGCGTACGGGTGGCCGGCGCGTCCCGACGCGGGCGACTCGCTCGGCGCTGTCAGTGCTCGCGGAACCCCCGACCGGTCCGGCGCCCCAGGTGGCCCGCGATGACCAGGTGCTCCAGCAACGGCGCCGGGGCCAGGCCCGGTTCCCGCTGCTCCCGGTGGAGTTCGCTGGCGACGGTCAGGGCGACGTCCAGCCCGATGGTGTCCAGCAGCTCGAAGGGGCCGGTGGGGTATCCGCAGCCCAGCTTCATCGCGTTGTCGATGTCGTCGACGGAGGCGTAGTTCGCCTCCAGCATCCGTACCGCGTCGTTGAGGTATCCGACGACGAGCGCGTCGACGACGAGACCGGCCCGGTCCCCGCAGACCACGACGCTGCGGCCCAGGGCTGCGCAGAGCGCCCGCACGGCTGCCACCGCCCGCGCCGAGGATCGGACGGTCCGGACGATCTCGGCGAACGCCCCCGCCCGGGTCGGCTCGTGCAGGTGGAGCCCGACCACGTCCGCCGGCCGACCGGTCGCCATTGCCAGGTCGATCACGGGTGTCGCGGCGGTGGTGACGAGCACCGCCTCTGGCTTGCAGACCCCGGCCAGGGCGGCGAGGAGCGCGGCGCGGTCGCGGGGCTCCCCGGCCACCGCCTCGATCACCAGGTCGACGTCGGCCAACGGGGTCAGCGCTGTCGGCTCCCCGGCCACCGTCACCACCTCGTGGCCGGCCTCGGTGCACGCGGTGGCGAGTCCGGTGGCCCGGGCGTCGGAGCCGACGATCGCGATCCTGGCCACCGGGGGGACCCCGTCGGCGGCCGACCCGTCGACGGGGTCCGGGGTCGCGTCGTCGGCGACGACCACCGGGGAGCCCGGCCGCTCGTAGGTGTAGAAGCCGCGGCCGGTCTTACGACCGAGCAGGCCGGCGGTGACCATCTGGCGCAGCAGGGGCACCGGCGCGTGTCTGCGGTTACGGCCGCCACGTCGGTACATGGTGTCGAGGATCTGGTACGCGGTGTCCAGGCCGATCAGGTCCAGCAGCGCGAACGGTCCCATCGGCAGGCCGGCGCCGAGCCGCATGGCGAGGTCGACGTCCTCCCGGGTGGCGTACCCCGCTTCGATCATGGCGACGGCCTGGTTGAGGTACCCGAACAGCAGGGCGTTGGCGATGAATCCGGCCCGGTCGGCGACTGTGACGCCGACCTTGCCCAGCCGGGCGCAGAGTCCCTCCACGTCGGCCACCACCTCAGCCGAGGTGACGACGGTCCGGATCACCTCGACCAGCTTCATCACCGGGGCCGGGTTGAAGAAGTGCACGCCGACGACCCGGTCGGGGCGGCCGGTGGCGACGGCGATCTCGGTGACGCTGAGCGAGGAGGTGTTCGTGGCCAGGATCGCCTCGGGTCGGCAGATCCGGTCCAGCTCGGCGAAGAGCTGCCGCTTGACCTCCAGCCGCTCGGGTACGGCCTCGACGACCAGGTCGACGGCGTGCAAGGCGTCCAGCCCGACGGCGAAGTGCACCCGCCCCAGCAACTCGTCGCGGTCGGCGGGGTCGAGCCGCCCCTTGGCCACGGCCCGGTCGGTGGAGCGGTCGAGGTTCGCCCGGCCCAGGTCGAGGGCGGCGTCGGAGATCTCCACCGCGACGACGTCGACGCCACTGCGGGCGAAGACCTCCACGATGCCGGCCCCCATGGTGCCCAGCCCTACCACGCCCACGCTGGCGAAGTCCCGCCCCACGACCGGCCCTCCTGTCGCTCGTACCGTCGTCGACGGTCCCCTCAGGTCCTGGCCGCGAGTCTGCCACGGAACACAGGTCGTCGGGGTAGGGCGGGGGCGTGGGCGGGCAGGTCACCGGCTGGTTCCGGCCGCCTCCGACTCGATCAGCCCGGACTCGACGGGGCGGCGGGGAGCCGGTACGGGCATCGGCAGCGTCGTCCGGTGCGGACGGCGTGCCGGGTCCAGGCGCAACCCCACGGGGTCGGTCCGGGCCAACCCTGGGTCGAAGTAGCGGAGCTCGGTCCGACCCAGCCGGATGACGTCACCGTCGGCGAGCTGTTCGACGTCGGCGATCCTGCGGTCGTTGAGCCAGGTCCCGTTGGTGGAACCGAGATCGACCAGGGACGTCTCGGCTCCGGTACGCCGGACCGCCGCGTGCCGTCGACTCAGATGTGGATCGTCGACGACGACGTCCGACGACGGCGCCCGGCCGATCACCAACGGATCCGCCCGGATCCGGAAGCTCGCCCCGCGCATCGGTCCAGCGGCCACGGTCAACAGCGGCAGCAGTTCCGGGAAATCCTCCATGGACAGCCCACCTCCCCACCTATGTCACCCTCCGCGTCAGCGTGCCAGCCCAACGTAGTCACCAGCACCACTGACCGGTCAGCTCGGCGACTCCAGCCGGTCATCTCCCGTTAGCCAGTTCGGACAGTGAGTGTGATCGGGTTCTGATCCTCTCGTCCGGGACGAAAGCCGCTCGACCGAAGGGAACACTCCTACCGACGGGTAATCAACGGGTCTAGACTTCCGACATGACGGCTGTTCAGGTTCCGGGCGTGCCCACTGTCGCCGACGGCCGGTTGGTCTCGACCAACCCCGCGACCGGTGTGGAGGCCGGGCGGGTGCCCGTCGCCACCCCCGCCGACGTCGAGCGGGCCGTCGAGACCGCACGGTCGGCCGGGCAGTGGTGGGCCGGGCTCGGCTTCGCCGGACGGCGTGCCCACCTGCTGCGGTGGCGGACCCTGCTGGCCCGACGGATCGAACAGCTCGCCGAGCTGATCCACGCCGAGGGCGGCAAGCCGGTCGCCGACGCCGTCGTCGAGGTACTCACCGCGATCGAGCACATCGACTGGGCGGCCCGCAACGCCCCCCGGGTGCTGGGCCACCGCCGGGTCCGGTCCCGGCTGATCCTCGCCGAGTTCTCCGGCCACCTCGAATACCAGCCGTACGGCGTGGTCGGGGTGATCGGCCCGTGGAACTATCCCGTCTTCACCCCTGTCGGCTCCGCCGCGTACGCGTTGGCCGCCGGGAACGCTGTGGTGCTCAAGCCGAGCGAGTACACCCCCGTGGTCGGCCAGTGGCTCGTCGACAGCTTCGCCGAGGTGGTGCCCGAGCGGCCGGTCCTGGCGGCGGTGCACGGGCTCGGCGACGTGGGAGCCGCGCTCTGCCGCTGCGGCGTCGACAAGCTGGCCTTCACCGGCTCACCGCAGACCGCCCGGGCGGTGATGGCCGCCTGCGCCGAGTCGCTCACGCCGGTGCTGTTGGAGGCCGGCGGCAAGGACGCCATGATCGTCGACGTCGACGCCGACCTGGACGCCGCCGCCGAGGCCGCCGTCTGGGGCGGGCTGACCAACGCCGGTCAGACCTGCATCGGCATCGAGCGGATCTACGTCGTCGAGCCGGTCTTCGACGCGTTCCTCGCCAGGGTGGTGGAGCGGGCCGGGCGGCTGACCGTCGGCGCCGACGACGCCGACATCGGACCGATCACCATGCCCGCCCAACTGGACGTGATCCGGCGGCACATCGACGACGCGCTGGCCCGGGGTGGTCGGGCGGTGCTGGGCGGGGCGGACGCGGTCCAGCCGCCCTACGTCAGGCCGACAGTGCTCGTCGACGTCCCCGCCGACGCCGACGCCGTACGGGAGGAGACCTTCGGCCCGACCCTCGTCGTCGACCGGGTACCCGACGCGGACACGGCCCTCGCCCGGGCCAACGCCCTGCCGTACGGGCTGGGTGGTGCGGTGTTCGGGCGGCGACGGGCGGTGGCCGTGGCCCGACGGCTGCGGTCGGGGATGGCGTCGGTGAACTCGGCGCTCACCTTCGCCGGCATGTCCACGCTCCCCTTCGGCGGGGTCGGCGAGTCCGGGTTCGGACGGATCCACGGCGAGGACGGACTCCGGGAGTTCGCCCGGGCCAAGGCCATCACCCGTCGCCGGGCCCGTTCCCTGCTCCCCGCGACCACCTTCGACCGCACCGACGCCGACGTCGCCCGCCTGGTCAAGGTCACCAAGGCCGTCTACGGCCGCTGACGCCGGTCGGCGGCCTAGCAACGCGGGTCCCCCGCGTGAGCGACGGTGGTCTCTTGCGTGAGCGACGGTGGTCCCCCGCGTGAGCGACGCGGGTCCCCTGACTGAGGGGCGGCGGTGGTTCCCCGGGTGAGGGACACTGTGGTCCCCCGGGTGAGGGACACTGTGGTCAGAACAGGGTCAGCTCGTCGCGTTCGATGCCACGCAACTTGTCGTAGTCGACCACCACGCACCGGATCCCCCGGTCGGTGGCGAGCACCCGGGCCTGCGGCTTGATCTCCTGGGCCGCGAAGACGCCGGTGACCGGGGCGAGCAGCGGGTCCCGGTTCATCAGCTCCAGGTAGCGGGTCAACTGCTCCACGCCGTCGATCTCACCGCGCCGCTTGACCTCGACGGCGACAGCGCCGGAGTCGGCGTCGCGGCACAGCAGGTCGACCGGGCCGATGGCGGTCATGTACTCCCGCCGGACCAGCGTGTACCCCTCACCCAGGGCCGTCGGGTTGGCGGCGAGCAACTCCTGCAGGTGCGCCTCCACCCCGTCCTTGCGCAACCCCGGGTCCACCCCGAGCTCGTACGAGGTGTCCTGGAAGACCTCCTCCAGGGTGATCCGCAGCTCCTCGCCGGCCTTGTTCACCACCCGCCAGACGCCGGGCGACTCCTGCAACCGGCAGGGTGGGCTCATCCAGTTCAGGGGTTTGTACGCCCGGTCGTCGGCGTGGATGGACACCGACCCGTCGGCCTTCACCATCAACAGACGAGTGGCCGGCGGCAGGTGAGCCGAGAGCCGTCCGACATAGTCCACCGAGCACTTCGCAATCACCAACCGCACCCGAGGAGGGTAGCCCAGGGCCCGCCCCCTCGCCCAAGAGCAGCACTGGCGTGCCGGTGCCATGCTGAGATGGTGCTCGAAGTTCTCACCGGCTCCGGCCTGGCCGCCTCGGCGGGGCTCAACGCCTACATCCCGCTGCTCGTGATGGGTCTGCTGGCCCGCTACACCGACGCCATCGCGCTCCCCGGTGGTTGGCAGTGGCTCGGCAACGGGTGGGTGATGGCGATCCTGGCCGTGCTGCTGGTGGTCGAACTGGTGGCGGACAAGGTGCCGGTGGTCGACCACGTCAACGACGTGGTGCAGACGGTGGTCCGGCCGACCGCCGGCGGGTTGGCCTTCGGTGCCGGGGCCGGCTCCGAGACGGTCACCGTCACCGACCCCGGCGAGTTCGTCTCCACCCACCAGTGGGTGCCGGTGCTGGTGGGTGTGCTCATCGCGCTCGGCGTACACCTGCTCAAGTCGGCCGCCCGGCCGGTGATCAACGCGGCGACCGCCGGGGTCGGGGCCCCGGTGGCGAGCACCGCCGAGGACGCCACCAGCGTGATCGTCTCGCTGGCCGCGATCCTGCTGCCCGTACTGGTGCTCGTCTTCCTGGTCGGTCTGGTGTTCTTCGTCGCCTGGTTCCTCCGCCGCCGCGCCGACCGGCGTCGGGACCGCCGGGCCGCCCGGCAGGGTCACCTCCGGAGCTGAGGACCGGATACCCCCACCGGTCGGGGTGTCCGCCCTGCTGACGCGGCCGGGTGGACGGGCGGGGTCCGGCCGGGGGCGGGGCGCTGCGATGATCTGCCGGTGTCGGTGAGAAAGTCACACGTTTCCGTGGGGATCGTCGCGGCGGTCGTGGCGGCGGCCACCCTGCTGTTCGTCGGGGCGGGGCCGCAGCGGGAGGCGGCGCAGGCGGAGTTCGTCCTGCCGACCGGTGTCCCCGGCGGCGGCGGGCCGGACGGCGGGGAATCGGGGAACGGCGGGCGGGGCGAGACGGGCCCGGACGGCGACGGCCCCGGGGGCGGACCGACGACGGGCGGCCCCGACCAGCCGGGATCGGTCCCGGGCGCCTCCCCGGTGGGGAGTCGGCCACCGGTGGTCGACCACGGTCCCCGGCGGGGTGACCTGGTCGCGCTCACCTTCGACGCGGACATGACCGAGGCGATGCGCTACCAGCTACGCAGCGGGGCGGTGCGGTCGTACGCGAACCTGGCCATCATCGACCTGCTGGAGCGGGAGCGGGTGCCGGCCACCTTCTTCCTCACCGGCATGTGGGTCGAGCAGTACCCCGAGGTGACCCGGAGACTCGCCGACAACCCCCGCTTCGAGTTGGCCAACCACACGTACGCCCACCATGCGTTCGTCAGGGACTGCTACGGACTGCCGTACCGGCCCGCCGAGGCGCTGACCGCCGACGCGAGCCGGACCTTCGACGTCATCGCGCCCTACGGCGGCCGACAGACCCGGTACTTCCGGTTCCCCGGGCTCTGTCACGACCGGGCCGCACTCCGGGCGCTGGCCCCGCTCGGGGTCACTGTCGTCGACGGTGACGTGGTCAGCGGGGACCCCTTCGCCACCGCCTGGCAGCCGATCGTCAAGGCGGTGCTGGACGGCGTACGCCCCGGTTCGGTGATCGTCCTGCACGTCACCGAGGCGAACGCGCCGATGACCGACGAGGCGCTGCCGCACATCCTGGCCGGGCTCGCCGAACGCGGCCTCACCCCGGCACCGCTGTCCGAGGTGTTGGCCGGGGGCGGGTGAGCCGGGGCGCAGCCGCAGGCCCGAGGGACGGACCGGAGACGTGACGGCCGGCACCCCGACGGTCACCAGCGGTTCGGTACGAGGAACACTTGGTCGCATGGACGAGGAGCTGGCGATCTCCGTACGCGGACTGCGCAAGGCGTACGGCGACAACGTCGCGGTGGCCGACGTGGATCTCGCGGTCCGGCGCGGTGAGGTCTTCGCCCTGCTCGGGCCGAACGGGGCGGGCAAGACCACGACGGTGGAGATCCTGGAGGGGTTCCGCCGACGCGACGCCGGTGAGGTGTCGGTGCTCGGTGTCGACCCGGCCCGACCCGGCCCGGACTGGCGGTCCCGGGTCGGCATCGTGTTGCAGGGCACCGGCGAGTTCGACGAGTTGAACGTCGGTGAGGTGGTCCGGCACTTCGCCGGGTTCTACGCCGACGCCGACGACCCGGACAAGGTCATCGAGCGGGTCGGCCTGGGGGCCAAGAAGCGGGCCCGGACCCGTACGCTCTCCGGCGGACAGAAGCGCCGTCTGGACGTGGCGTTGGGCATCGTCGGCCGACCCGAACTCCTCTTCCTCGACGAGCCGACCACAGGCTTCGACCCGGAGGCGCGTCGGGAGTTCTGGGAGCTGATCCGGGACCTCTCCGCCGGTGGCACCACCATCCTGCTCACCACGCACTACCTGGACGAGGCGGAGCTGCTGGCCGACCGGGTCGGGGTGATCGCCGCCGGTCGGGTGATCGAGGTGGCCACCCCGGACCGGCTGGGCGACAGGCACCAGGCCCTGGCCACCGTCTCCTGGCGTACGCCGGACGGGGTGGTGCAGAGCACGCAGAGCGCGACGCCGACGGCGCTGGTGGCGGAGCTGGCCGGGCGCTTCGACGGCGAGGTGCCCGGGCTCACCGTCACCCGGCCCACCCTGGAGGACATCTACCTGCGGATGATCGGACACTGATGACCGCCACCACGAAGTCGGCCACCCCGGTCACCGCCCCGGGGTCGGCGACGACCAGCCCGGTCGCGTTGGCCCTGCGGCAGGGCCGGTTGGAGATCACCCAGTTCCTGCGCAGCCGGGAGTCCGTCGTCTTCACGATGGGCTTCCCGATCATCATGATCCTGATCTTCGCGTCGATCTTCAACGACGACATCGCGCCCGGGGTCAGCTACACGCAGTACTTCATCACCGGCATGATCGCGACCGGCCTGATGACAGTGAGCTTCCAGAACCTCGGCATCTGGATCCCGATCGAACGGGACCGGGGGATCCTCAAGCGGTACCGGGGCACCCCGATGCCGAAGTGGGCGTACTTCGCCGGCAAGGTGATCATGGTGGTGACCATCGGGGTGGCGGAGATCGCCCTGCTGCTCGCCTTCTCGGTCGCCCTGTTCGACCTGGAACTACCGGGGACCGCAGCGAAGTGGCTGACCTTCGGCTGGGTCTCGGTGCTCGGGGTGACCGCCTGCACCCTGCTCGGGATCGCCATCTCCTCGCTGGCCCGGACCGCCCGCAGCGGCTCGGCCGTGGTCACCCCGGTCGCCCTGGTGCTCCAGTTCATCTCCGGGGTGTTCTTCGTCTTCACCAGCCTGCCCAGCTGGATGCAGCAGGTGGCGGCGATCTTCCCGCTCAAGTGGATGTGCCAGGGGCTGCGCTCGGTCTTCCTGCCGGACAGCTTCGGCGCCCAGGAACCCGGCGGCTCCTTCGAGCTCGGCCGGGTCGCCCTGGTCCTGGTCGCCTGGTGCATGGTCGGGCTGGTTCTCTGCCTCACCACCTTCCGCTGGACCGGCAAGCGCGACGGCTGAGGTCAGTAGGTGTAGAAGCCCTTGCCGCTCTTGCGGCCCAGGTCACCGGCGGCGGCCATGCGCTGGAGCAGCTCCGGGGGGAAGAACTTCCCGTCGGCGGTGTCGGTGTAGATGTTCTTCGTGGCGTTGAGGAGCACGTCGACCCCGGTCAGGTCGGTGGTGGCCAGCGGCCCCATGGCATGGCCGAACCCGAGCCGGCAGGCGGTGTCCAGATCCTCCGCCGAGACCACCCCGGCCTCGACCAGCGCCACCGCCTCCATCACCAGCGCGGCGATCAACCGGGTGGTGACGAACCCGGCGATGTCCCGGTTCACCACGACGACCGTCTTGCCGATCCCCTCGGCGAAGTCCCGGGCCACGGCCAGGGTCGCGTCGCTGGTCTTGTAGCCCCGGACCAGTTCGCAGAGCTTCATCATCGGCACCGGCGAGAAGAAGTGGGTGCCGACGACCGCCTCCGGCCGCTGGGTGACCGCCGCGATCTGGGTGACCGGGATGGCGGAGGTGTTCGTGGCCAGCACCGTGTCCGCCCCACAGAGCTTGTCCAGGGCGCGGAACACCTCCTGCTTGATCTCCAGCTTCTCGAAGACCGCCTCGACCACCAGGTCGGCCTCGGCGACCGCCTCCAGGTCGGTGGTCGGGGTGATCCGCGCCAGCGTCGCGTCGACCTCCGAGGCCTCGATCCGGCCCTTCTCGGCGAACTTCTCCAGCGAGGTACGGATACCGGCCAGGCCCCGCCCGGTGGCCGCCTCGTCCAGGTCGCGCAGTGTCACCTGCCAGCCCGCCTGCGCCGCCACCTGGGCGATACCGGACCCCATCAGCCCGGCACCGACGACCGCGAGTCGACCCGTCATCTGTTCCTCCCTCGCCCGAATGGATGTCTCCCAGCACCCTAGTCGGCGAGCCTGAACGATGCCTCAGTCGGCTCAGATCTCCAGCACCGGCTCCTCGGCCGCCCGGCCGCGCCGCACCTCGACGCCGAGGGCCCGCAGGTCGGCAACGAAGTCCGGATAACCCCTGTCGACGTGGTGCACGTGGGAAACCTCGGTGACCCCGTCCGCGCAGAGCCCGGCGATGATCAGTCCGGCCCCGGCCCGGATGTCGGTGGCCTGCACCGGAGCGCCGGAGAGCTGCGCCCGCCCGCGTACCACGGCGTGGTGGCCGTCGGTCTTGATGTCGGCACCCAGTCGCATCATCTCGTTGGCGAACATGAAACGACCGTCGAAGATGTTCTCGGTGATCAGGGACGCCCCGTCGCTCACCGCCGCCAGCCCGATCGCCATCGGCAACAGGTCGGTGGCGAAACCCGGGTACGGCAGGGTCACCACGTCCACCGCCGTCGGACGGTCGTCCATCCGGACCCGGAAGGCGTCCGGCCGGGTCTCCACCAACCCGCCGGCCGAGATCAGCTTGTCCAGGGCGACCTCCAGGAAGGCCGGATCGGCACCGGTCACAGTGACGTCGCCACGGGTCATCGCGGCGGCGAAGGCCCACGTCCCGGCCACGATCCGGTCCCCCACAGTGGCGTGCCGCACCGGCCTGAGCTCCGGTACGCCCTCGATGTGCAGTGTCGAGGTGCCCTCGCCGGAGATGTTCGCACCCATCCGGATCAACATCGAGCAGATGTCGACGATCTCCGGTTCCCGGGCGGCGTTGTCGATCACCGTGACGCCGTCGGCCAGCACCGCCGCCATGACCAGGTTCTCGGTGGCTCCGACGCTCGGGAAGTCCAGCATGATCTCCGCGCCGTGTAGACCGTTCGGGGCGTCGGCGATGACGAACCCGTGCTCACCGGAGATCTCGGCACCCATCCGGGTCAGCCCGGCGATGTGCATGTCCAGCCCACGGGAGCCGATGGCGTCCCCGCCCGGGTGGGCCACCCGGACGTGCCCCCGACGGGCCAGCAGGGGGCCGAGGACACAGATGGACGCCCGCAGCCGCCGGACCAGGTCGTAGTCGGCCTCCACACCCGGGGCCTCGGGCACCCCGATGCTCACCGAACGGGACCGGGCGGCCCCACCTGCGGCGGCCATCGGGTCGACCGGGTCGTCGGCGTCGAACCGTACGTCACAGCCGAGACGACGCAGGACCTCGCCCATGATGGCGATGTCGGTGATCCGGGGCACGTTGGTGATCATGTTGTGGCCGGGGGCGAGCAGTGCGGCGGCCATCAGCTTCAACGCCGAGTTCTTGGCCCCCACGACGTGCACCGTCCCGGCCAGCCGGGCGCCACCCTCGACCCGGATGACGTCGACGTCACCCGTCGCCGGGTCGCCGACCACCCCCGCCCCGGCGGCGGGATCGGGTCGTGGCGGGATCGACAGGTCGGGAATCCGTAGGCTGTGCGACATGGCCGTCCACCTCACGCGCATCTACACCAGGGCCGGCGACGCCGGCACGACCAGGTTGAGCAACAACGAGCAGGTAGCGAAGACCGATCCGCGCATCGTCGCGTACGCCGACGTCGACGAGTGCAACGCCGCGATCGGCGTGGCCCTCGCCCTCGGTGACCTCGACGAGGAGCTTCGAGCGGTCCTCGGGTCGATCCAGAACGACCTGTTCGACGTCGGGGCGGACCTCTCCACCCCGATCGAGCCCGATCCGAAGTACCCCCCGCTGCGGGTGACCGAGGAGTACGTGGAGCGCCTTGAGGGCTGGTGCGACGAGTACAACGCGCGCCTGAGCAAGCTCGACTCCTTCATCCTCCCCGGCGGCACCGCAGGAGCGGCACTGCTGCACGTGGCACGGACGATCGCCCGGCGAGCCGAGCGGGCGGCCTGGGGCCTGGTCGCGCACGACCCGGACCGCACCGCCACTCTCCCGGCAAAGTATCTCAACCGGCTCTCGGATCTGCTCTTTATCCTGTCAAGAACGGCAAATCCGGCAGGAGATGTGCTATGGGTCCCCGGCGGTAAGCGCTGACCCCGACGAGAGTCCCGGCTCGGGCCTGCCCGAACCACGGCGAAGAGGCCGGCGGGCGGGCCGGGCCGGATCACGCGGGGAGGCCGGCGGCTCGGGGCTGGGTCGGCCTCCCCCGCCCCGGGCGGGCGGGGGAGGGGCCCGTCACCGGGAGCGGACCAGCTGACCGGGGAGGTCAGGTCTCAGGCGGCCGGCCAGTTCTCGGAGGCGAAACGGGACGAGACCGGCCCCGGAGGGACGGCCTCGAGCCATGAGGAGAATCCGGCCACCGTGGAACTCGCCATCGCGATCTCCACCGGGGCATGTCGACTGGCACATCGCAGGATCACCCAGTCGGACGGCATGGAGAGTCGTTCCTGACCCTCCGGAAGCCGTCGGCGCTCCACCGAGAAATCCTTACGGGAGAGGACCCGTTTGGGGCGGAGGGCGAAACTGAACATCCGGTACCACCGGAGTTCGTCACCGACGAACCGGGCGAAGCCGGGTGACCAGCCCCGCCCGTTGAGCATCGTGGAGGTCCGGACGCTGAGCCGGATGATCCCCCCGCTCCGGGTGACCACCGCACGCCGGAGGAAGAGGATCAGAACCGCGCCGACCAGCACGGCGACGCCGATGCCGATGCCCTCCACGATCTCCATCGGCGGTCCGGCTCAGTGACTCTGCTCGGTGACGGAGACCCGGGTGGCGCTCTCCGCCAGCACGGTCACCCCGCCCTCGTTCACCGAGAGGAAACCGCCGGCCACCTCGTACGCGACCTGCTCGCCGCCGGGAAGCTTGATCCGTACCCGACCCGGCTCGGCGAGCTGGCCGAGCAGCGGGGCGTGCCCCGGCAGGACGCCGAGTTCCCCCTCGGTCGTCCGAGCCATCACCATGTCGGCCTCGCCGGACCAGACCTTCTCCTCGACGGCTACAAGCTCGACGTGAAGCTGCTTTGCCACGCTGTCTCCTTGCTGCGGCGGCGGGGATTGCGAAAAGTCTAGTCCCGCCGGCTGCGTCCCTGGTACGCGGGTGGTGAACACCACCCGTGTCGCTACTTGTCCTTGTTTCGGAAGTCCGGATGTTCCAACAGGAACGCGTCGACCGTCCCGTTCTGCACCGACCGGAAGAAGTCCTGGGCCTCCGGCACCAGTCGCTCACCCTGGTACGCGCTGCCGGTCCCGATGTTCTCTCCGGGCAGTTTCACCATGTTGATCGAGTCCGGCCGGATGTCCTTGAGGGCGAAGGCGAAGTCGGCGATGGTGTTTCCCCGCCCGTTGAAGATCAGTGACTCACCGGCCGCACGGAGCACCCGGTCGAGCTTGATCGGGTTGGTCACCACGTCCGCGCTCAACGCCTGGTTCGCCATCGCCTTGACGAACTGCTGCTGGTGCCGCTGACGGCCGTAGTCGCCGTCCGGGACACCGTTCTTCGGGTACCGCTGCCGGACGTAGTCGAGCGCCTGCCAACCACTGAGGTGCTGCTCGCCCTTGGGGTAGACCGCCTGCGGCCCGATGTAACCCGGCCCGTTCGGGTTGCCCTTGCGGTGCTTGCCGTTGGGTTCGCGGTGCTCGGAACGGACCTCCCGCTCGATGTTCATCGTGACACCGCCCATCGCGTCCACGATCTTGCGGAACCCGGTGAAGTTGATGATCGCGCCGCCGTCGAACCGGTTGATCCCGGTGATCTGCTGGACTGTGGTCGCGAGGAGTTCGAAGCCGCGCGCCGGGTCGGGATTCTCCCCGGGCACGACGCTGCCGTGCGACATGGCACCGTTGAGGCGACCCCGTCCACCGTTCCAGTTGGCCTTCTCGAAGGGCGGGATCTCCACGTAGAGGTCACGGGGCATCGAGAACAGGTACGCCCGGTCCATCTCGGCCGGTACGTGCAGGACCATGATCGAGTCGGCCAACGGAGGGGTCGTGTCGTCGCGCGGGTCGATGCCGACCAGCAGGATGTTCACCGGCCCCTTGATGTCGCTCTTGCGGGCGGCACCCGCCGCCTGGTCACCGAAGAGGTCGCCCTTGCCGACGGCACCCTCGTACCGGGACATCAACGCCTCGGCACCGACGAGCGTCGTGCCGCTGAACATCATCAGGACGATGCCGAAGATGGTGCAGACCTGCGCCCACCGCGGCACACCCGTCCAGATGGAACGCTTACCACCGCGCTTGCCGCCCTTACCCACGAGCATCTCCTTCGTCACGCCGTCGGAGAGGGACGGACGTACGCAGTCGGTTCGTTGCACGGATCAACGCCCGTACGGCCACGGGCGCTGCGGGTCGACGGTACCTCGCGTTTCGGGGGAGCGTCGCGTCGAGGAGCCGGACCCGGGGATCATAGGCCACCCAGATGAACGTGGACCGCCCCGGTGTTTCCGGGACGGTCCTCGTCCATGGGCCTTCGATCCACCTACTCGGCGAGCCGGTGGTCAGCTCTTCATCAGCTCCGCGGCCTTGGCCTCAAGGTCTTCCAGGCCACCGCACATGAAGAAGGCCTGCTCGGGGAAGTGGTCGTACTCCCCCTCGCTGATCTTCTTGAAGGACTCGATGGTCTCGGCGATCGGGACCGTCGAACCCGGCTGGCCGGTGAACTGCTCCGCCGCGTAGGTGTTCTGCGACAGGAAGCGCTCGATCCGCCGCGCGCGCTGCACGACGATCTTGTCTTCCTCGGAGAGCTCCTCGATACCGAGGATGGCGATGATGTCCTGCAGGTCCTTGTACTTCTGCAGGATCCGCTTCACGTCGGTCGCCACCGCGAAGTGCTCCTCGCCGACGAACTCCGGGGCGAGGATCCGGGAGGAGGACGCCAGGGGGTCCACCGCCGGGTAGATGCCCTTGTCGGAGATCGACCGCTCCAGGTTGGTGGTCGCGTCCAGGTGGGCGAAGGTGGTCGCCGGGGCCGGGTCGGTGTAGTCGTCGGCCGGCACGTAGATCGCCTGGAGGGAGGTGATGGCCTGGCCCCGGACGGAGGTGATCCGCTCCTGGAGCTCGCCCATCTCGTCCGCCAGGGTCGGCTGGTAGCCCACAGCGCTAGGCATCCGGCCGAGCAGGGTGGAGACCTCGGAACCGGCCTGGGTGAAGCGGAAGATGTTGTCGATGAAGAGCAGCACCTCCTGCTTCTTCACGTCCCGGAAGTACTCCGCCATGGTCAGGGCGGAGAGGGCGACCCGGAGCCGGGTGCCCGGCGGCTCGTCCATCTGGCCGAAGACCAGGGCGGTCTTGTCGATGACGCCGGACTCGGTCATCTCGGCGATGAGGTCGTTGCCCTCACGGGTCCGCTCCCCCACCCCGGCGAAGACCGAGGTACCACCGAAGTTCCGGGCCACTCGGGTGATCATCTCCTGGATGAGCACCGTCTTGCCCACACCCGCGCCGCCGAACAGGCCGATCTTGCCGCCCTTGACGTACGGGGCGAGCAGGTCGATGACCTTGATGCCGGTCTCCAGCATCTCGGTCTTCGGCTCCAGGTCCGCGAAGGCCGGGGCCTTGCGGTGGATACCCCAGTGGTCGTCCGGGCTCAGGGTCTCGCCCTCGGTGAGGTTGAGGCACTCCCCGATCGCGTTGAACACGTGTCCCTTGACGGTGTCACCCACCGGCACGCTGATCGGCTTGCCGGTGTCCCGGACCACGGCCCCACGGACCAGGCCGTCGGTCGGCTGCATCGAGATGGCGCGGACCAGGTTGTCGCCCAGGTGCTGGGCGACCTCCAGGGTCAGCGTCTTCTCGCCGCCGGCGAGGGTCACGTCCACCTGCAGGGCGTTGAAGAGCTCCGGCATGGCCTCGCGCGGGAACTCGGCGTCGACGACCGGGCCGATGACCCGGACCACCCGACCGGTGGCCGTCTTGGTCTCAGCTGGTCCACCAGCAACTGCGGAAACAGTCATCACACTTCACTTCCCGACGCGGCCAGCGCGTTCGCGCCGCCGACGATCTCACTGATCTCCTGGGTGATCCCGGCCTGGCGGGCCGAGTTCATCTCACGCGTGTACTTCTCGATCATCTCTCCGGCGTTGTCGGTGGCGCTCTTCATCGCCCGCCGCCGAGCTGCCGACTCACTCGCCGCCGACTCCAGCAACGCCGCGTAGATCCGCGTGTTGATGTACTTCGGCAGCAGGGCGTCGAGCAGCTCTTCCGCGTCCGGCTCGAAGTCGTAGTCCGGCGGCAACTGCTCCGCCTTCGCCTCGGACCGGGGCCGCTCCTCGACCTGCATCGGGCCGAGGATCCGGGTGACCGGGTTCTGGGTCATCAGGGAGTGGAACTCGGTGTAGACGATGTGCAACTCGTCCACCCCGTGCACCCCGTCCGGCCCGGCCCCGTCCACCACGTCGTCCGCGCCGGCGGTGAACGCCTTGATCAGCGTCTCTCCCACCTCCCGGGCGTTGGCGAAGGTCGGCTGCTCGGAGAAGCCGGTCCAGTTCGCCTCGATCGGCCGGTCCCGGAACCGGAAGAACCCGACTCCCTTACGCCCGATCACATAGAGCACCGGCTCCTTGCCCTCGGCCTTGAGCCGGGCGAGCAGCGACTCGGCCGTCTTGATCGCGTTCGAGCTGTACCCACCCGCCAGACCCCGGTCGGAGGTGACCAACAGGACGCCGACCCGCCGAACCTGCGGGCGGGCGGTGAGCAGGGGGTGGTCGAGCTGCGCGTTGGACGCCAGCGCGGAGAGCACGCCGGTGATGGCCCGGGAGTACGGCAGGGACGCCGCCACGCGGGCCTGGGCCTTGGCGATGCGGCTCGTCGCCACGAGCTCCATCGCCTTGGTGATCTTCTTCATCCCCTTCGCCGAACGGATCCGTTGGCGAAGAACGCGTACCTGCGCGGCCATCTCCCGGCCCTACTTCTTCTGCGCCGGGGCGCCACTGCTGTAGCGGGTGACCGTCTCGCGGTCCTGCTCACCCTCCAGCGGCTCGGCCGGTGCCTCGTTGACCCGACGCTCGTCCTCCTTGCCGAGGAAGAGCTGCTTGAACTCGGCGATCGCGGTGTCCAGCGAGGAGATGACGTCGTCGCCCCACTTGTTGTCGGCGATGGTCGCCAGCACACCCTCGTGCTTGTGCCGCAGGTACTGGAGGAACTCCGACTCGAAGCGCCGGATCTCGCCGACCGGGATGTCGTCGAGCTTGCCCTCGGTGCCGGCCCAGACCGAGACCACCTGCTCCTGCACCGGGTACGGCGAGTAGTTCGGCTGCTTGAGCAGCTCGACCAGTCGGGCACCGCGCTCCAGCTGCGCCCGGGACGCCTTGTCCAGGTCCGAGGCGAAGGCGGCGAACGCCTCCAGCTCCCGGTACTGGGCCAGGTTCAGCCGCAGCGAACCGGCGACCTTCTTCATCGGCTTGACCTGCGCCGCACCACCGACCCGGGAGACCGAGGTACCGACGTTGATCGCCGGACGGACGCCCTGGTTGAACAGGTCGGTCTCCAGGAAGATCTGACCGTCGGTGATCGAGATGACGTTGGTCGGGATGAAGGCCGAGATGTCGTTGGCCTTCGTCTCGATGATCGGCAGGCCGGTCATCGAACCGCCACCCAGCTCGTCGGAGAGCTTCGCGCAGCGCTCCAGCAGCCGCGAGTGCAGGTAGAAGACGTCACCCGGGTACGCCTCACGGCCCGGCGGACGACGCAGGAGCAGCGAGACCGCCCGGTACGCCTCGGCCTGCTTGCTCAGGTCGTCGAAGACGATCAGGACGTGCTTGCCGCCGTACATCCAGTGCTGCCCGATGGAGGAGCCGGTGTACGGGGCGAGGTACTTGAAGCCGGCCGGGTCAGAGGCCGGGGAGGCGACGATGGTGGTGTACTCCATCGCGCCCGCCTCCTCCAGGATGCCCTTGATCGAGGCGATCGTGGAGGCCTTCTGGCCGATGGCGACGTAGATGCAGCGGACCTGCTTCTTCGGGTCGCCGGAGGCCCAGTTGTCCCGCTGGTTGAGGATGGTGTCGAGCGCGACAGTGGTCTTACCGGTCTTACGGTCACCGATGATCAGCTGCCGCTGGCCCCGACCGACCGGGGTCATCGCGTCGATGGCCTTGATGCCGCTCTGCAGCGGCTCCTCGACCGACTTACGGGACATCACGTTCGGAGCCTGGAGCTCCAGCTCGCGGTAGCCCTCGTTGGCGATCTCACCGAGACCGTCGATCGGCGCGCCGAGCGCGTCGACCACGCGGCCCAGGAAGCCGTCGCCGACCGGCACCGACAGGACCCGGCCGGTGCGCTTGACCCGCTGCCCCTCCTCGATGCCGGAGTAGTCGCCGAGGACGACGACACCGATCTCCCGGACGTCGAGGTTCAACGCCAGGCCGAGGGTGCCGTCCTCGAACTCGAGGAGCTCGTTGGTCATCGTCGAGGGCAGCCCCTCGACGTGGGCGATGCCGTCACCGGTGTCGGTGACGGTGCCGACCTCTTCACGGGAGACGTCGGGCGAGTAGGAGGAGACGTAGCGCTCGAGGGCGCCACGGATCTCCTCCGTCGAGATGGTCAGCTCGGCCATCCTCTGCTTCCTTAAGTATCAGGGGCCCGGGATACCTAGTACCGACCGGTCCGAATGGCGTCTGTCGTTCAGGGCGCTGTGCGGCTGAGCCGGTCAGCGCTTCGCGAGCGCGTTGCGGGTCTGGCTGAGGCGACGCAGGACGGTGCCGTCGTAGAGGTCGGGGCCGACCTGAACGCTGACCCCGCCGAGTACGGCGGGATCGACGTTCTGCTTGACGTCGACCTGCCGACCGTATATCCGCGCCAGCTGGTCGCCCAGTCGGCGTTCCTCGTCGTCACCCAGAGGTGCGGCCACGGTGACGTACGCCACCTGCCGGTCCTGCCGGTCGGCGGCGAGCTCGACCAGCCGGGTGAGCGCCCCATGCAGGGACCGCCCACCGAAACCGGCGAGTGCCACCTCGACCAGGGCGACGGTAGCCGGACGTGCCTTGCCGGCCAGCAGGTCCCGCACCAGCCCGGCGCGCTGGGCTACCGGCGCGATCGGGTCGGTCAGCAGGTTGGACAGCTGCGGCTCGGCGTCGACCAGCTGGCCGAAGCGGAACAGCTCGTCCTCGACCTCACCGAGGTCACCGTTGGACTCGGCGCCGGCCAGCAGCGCGTCCACACCGAGCCGCTCGGCACCGTCGAGCAGTTCCGACGACGTCGACCAGCGGCCGGCGACGAGCGAGCCGACCAGGTCGAGAGTGGCGGCTCCGACCTTGCCGCCGAGCATTCCGGCGACCAGGGCGGCCCGGTCCGTCCCGGGACGGGCCGGGTCGGACAGCGCCCGGCGCAGCCGGGGCTCCCGACGGAGCAGACCAGCCACGGCGAGCAGCTCGTCGGCGGTGGCGGCGATCGCCGAGGGCTGTGCGCCCCGGACGTACGTCTCCAGTCGCTCGACGGCGGCCCGGTAGGACTCCCGGCTGGCGGCCTGCATCAGCGGGCCCCCGCGCTCTCGAGACCGGTCAGGAACCGCTCGACAGTGCCCTTGCGACGGGCCTCGTCGGCGAGGGACTCACCGACGATCTTGCTGGCCAGATCGACAGCGAGCCCGCCGACCTCGGCACGCAGTTCGCGCACCAGGGTCTCACGCTCCACCGCGAGCGCCTCGCGGCCTGCGGCGATGACCCGGTCGGACTCCTCGCGGGCCTTGCCGAGGATCTCGGTGCGGATCGCCTCGGCGTCGGCCCGGGCGTTGTCCCGGATCTTCGCCGCCTCGGTCCGTACCTCGGCGAGCTGGGTGCGGTACTGCTCCAGCAGTTGGTTCGCCTCGGCCTGAGCCGCCTCGGCGCGCTTGATGCCACCCTCGATCGCGTCGACCCGCGCCTGGTACATGTCCTCCATACGTGGGAGGACGAACTTCATCAGGACGAAGCAGAGCAGGGCGAAGGCGATCGACCCGATGACGATCTCTTGCCAGATCGGCACGAGTGGGTGGTGGCCCTCGGCGGCGAGAAACATGTCGGACCTCCGGGTCTAAGAGCGGACGGTCAGTTGACGGCGAAGGCGAGCACCAGGCCGAACAGGGCGAGCGCCTCGACCAGGGCGAAGCCCAGGACCAGCCAGGTCCGGTTGTAACCGGCCGACTCCGGCTGACGGGCGCTGGAGTTGATGTACGCCACGAAGATCAGGGCAACACCGATCGCCGGACCGACGGCGGCGAGGCCGTATCCGATGGTGTTGACGTTACCGTTGATAGCGGCGAGAACGTCCATTGCGGGTATTCCTCCTGTTTGGCGCGTGAGCTTTCACGCGTCGCGGTCGGTACCAGAAGCTTGGTCGGCCGGGCGGCCCACCGAGCGGGGATCAGTGCTCGTCGGCCAGCGACGACCCGATGTAGTTGGCGCTCAGCGTCACGAAGACGTACGCCTGCAGAAGGGAGACCAGGACCTCGAAGAAGGCCATCACGATCGCCATCAGGAAGGCGAACACGGAGGTCGCCTGGATGAGGATGTTGTCCGAGGCCAGCAGCACGAAGCCACCGACGGTGAAGACCAGCAGGATCAGGTGACCGGCGAACATGTTCGCGAACAGTCGGACCGCGAGGGTGACCGGCCGGTTGATGAACGTCTGCAGGAACTCGATCGGGATCAACAGGACGTGCATCGGCCACGGCACGCCCGGGATGATCAGGCTCTGCTTGATGTAGCGGCCGAATCCGTGCTTCCGGACACCGATGTAGATGTACATGAAGAACGTGATCGCCGCGAGCACGATCGGGAACGCGATGTGCGAGTTCGGCGAAATCTGCAACAGGGGGGTGACCCCGAACAGGTTCGTCACCGCGATGAAGCAGAACAGAACCGTGAAGTAGGGGGCGAAGCGGATGCCGTCCTTGCCCATCTGCTCCCGGGCGATGTTGTCCCGGACCAGGCCGTAGACCGACTCGGCCATCCACTGACCCTTTGTCGGAACCAGCTTCGGGTTCCGGTAGGTCACCATGAAGAAGATGATGATCAGGGCGACGGCCAACCAGACCATCAAGCCGAACTTGGTCACCCAGGGACCGGCCAGCTCCGGCGGGTAGAAGTCCCCGACGCTGGGGGGCCATGGTAGGCCCTCGGCTGCGACCAGCTCTCTACTCACCGTGTCTTCCTCCGCACTCGACAGACCCGCACGTGCCGGCACTTCAAGCACTGAGCCTCTTCATGATCAGGTAGATCGCTCCGGCTGCGCCGAGGATCATGCCGGCGGCGACCCCGAGACCGTTCGGCAGACCGAGGAAGCGCTCCGCCAACCACCCGAGGAACCCCCACGCCAGAATTCCGGCGAGCAGGTAGCCAACGACGGCACCGGCCGCACCTTCCGACGAGTGCTCATCGGATTTTCCAGAGTGAAGGTCATCGCCCATGACGTGGCGAAGAATATCAGCAGGGGCGCGCTGGAGTGTGCGGCACCCCCCACACTGCAAAAGCGTGCGGGCGTACGGCAGGCGCGTCAACCGCGGCCAAGACTACTCCTGTACCGCGCGACAGGGCATCCCGACCGGCCGGACAGAAATCCGACATCACACCGGCATCACCGAGATCTTCTGCTACGACCCCGACCTCGGCCCTCCACCCGGTCCCCCGCTGTCGCCCGCCGCCGGCTGGGTGTACGGCAGCGGGGTGCGAAGAGCCCAGGTCAGATGGGCTCCGGTCCAGACGATCACAGCCGCGATGATGGCCACTCCCATGTCCGTCAGCCCGGCCCATCCGGTGGCGGCGACCGCCGACATCGCCACACCGAGGATCACGATCTTGATGCCGTACGTCACCAGACCGAAGGGCATGATCAGCTTCGGGTTCACCGCGTCGGCCCAGGCGACCGAGAGCCCGGAGATCAGGTAGCTGGCGACCACCAGGCCGATCCCGGCGGCCACCCCGGCCGCGCTCGTCGGCCCGCGCAGCAGTGCCGCCCCGGGCACCGCCAGCACCGCCAGCACCGCGCAGGCGACCAGTGTGAACCGCAGGAACGGCAGTCGGGCCCGGATCGCCCCCGGCTGCCCGGCCGGCGGCGCGTCCGACGGGAAGCGGACCGCCGGCGGTTCGGGCGTGGACGGGCGACCCGCCTCCGGCGCGCTCATCGGGGGTACGCCGGGAACTCGGCGACCAGCTCGGACACCTCGGCCGCGATCCGCGTCGCAGTGTCCGCTCCGCCGGGATCGGCCGGGTCGGTGCGGACCGCCTCCCCGATCAACGCCGCAATCCGCCGCATCTCGCCCTCCCGCATGCCCTGGGTGGTGACGCTGGGGGAACCCACCCGGATGCCGGAGGCGACAGTCGGCTTCTCCGGGTCGTACGGGACGGCGTTCTTGTTCAGGGTGATGCCGGCGGCGTCGCACCGGGCCTCGGCCTCGGCACCCGTCACGCCCAGCCCCCGCAGGTCGATCAGGGCCAGGTGGGTGTCGGTGCCCCCGGAGACGGGGCGCATCCCCTCCGCTGCCAGTCCGGCGGCGAGGGCCTGGGCGTTGCTCACCACCTGGGCGGCGTACGCCCGGAACTCCGGCTGGGCGGCCTCGCGCAGGGCGACCGCCTTGGCCGCGACGGCGTGCATCAGCGGGCCGCCCTGGGTGAACGGGAAGACCGCCTTGTCGATCCGTTGGGCCAACGACTCCCGGCAGAGGATCATCCCGCCCCGGGGACCCCGCAACACCTTGTGCGTGGTGGCGCAGACGACGTCGGCGTACGGCACCGGGGAGGGGATCGCCCCGCCGGCCACCAGGCCGATGAAGTGCGCGGCGTCCACCACCAGGTACGCCGAGACCTCGTCGGCGATCTCCCGGAACCGACGGAAGTCGATCAGCCTCGGGTACGCCGTCGCCCCACAGATGATCATCTTCGGCCGGTGCAGTCGGGCCAGGTCCCGTACCTCGTCGTAGTCGATCAGCTCGGTGTCCGGCCGGACCGGGTAGCCGACCGAGTCGAACCACCGGCCGGAGAAGTTGACCCGGCTGCCGTGGGTCAGGTGCCCACCGTGCGGCAGCTCCATCGCCAGCACCGTGTCACCGGGCTGCACCAGGGCGGCGTACGTGGCCAGGTTGGCGCTCGCCCCCGAGTGCGGCTGGAGGTTCGCGTGCTCGGCCCCGAAGAGGTCCCTGGCCCGGTCGATGCCGATCTGCTCGGCCCTGTCGACCTCGGCGCAGCCGCCGTAGTAGCGCCGCCCGGGATATCCCTCGGCGTACTTGTTGGTCAGCGTCGACCCGAGCACGGCGAGGACCGCCGGTGAGGTCAGGTTCTCACTGGCGATCAGTTGCAGACCGCCGCGAAGCCGGTCCAGCTCCCCCAGGACCACCTGCGCGATCTCCGGGTCGACGGCGCTGAGCTCTGCGAAGTCCGGCCCCCAGAAGGTGGGCGTTGCGATGTCCACAGCGCCCGAGTCTATGGGGCCGCACACTGGAGACCGTGAGATGTCTGGTCACCGGGGCGACGGGGTACATCGGCGGACGGCTGGCGCCCCGGTTGTTGGCCGACGGGCACACGGTCCGCTGCCTGGCCCGCAGGGCCGGTCGACTGCGGGACGTGCCCTGGGCTGCCGGGGCCGAGATCGTCGAGGGGGACCTCCGCCGTCCGGAGACCCTCCCGGCGGCCTTCGACGGGGTGGAGGTCGCCTACTACCTGGTGCACTCGCTCGGCCAGGACCGGTTCGAGGCCGCCGACCGCGAGGCCGCGACGAACTTCGCCGCCGCGGCGCACGCGGCGGGCGTGCGCCGGATCGTCTACCTGGGCGGGCCGGAGCCGGTGGGCACGACGACCTCGCCCCACCTGCGGTCCCGGTCCGAGGTGGGGCGGATCCTGCTCGCCGGTGAGGTGCCCACGGTGGTGCTCCGGGCCGCGGTGATCATCGGTTCCGGGTCTGCGTCGTTCGAGATGCTCCGCTACCTGACCGAACGGCTCCCGGTCATGGTGACCCCGCGCTGGGTACGCAACCGGATCCAGCCCATCGCGGTCCGCGACGTGTTGCGCTACCTCTGTGCCGCCGCGACCCTTCCGCCGCAGGTCGACCGGGCGTTCGACATCGGCGGACCGGACGTGCTGACCTTCCGCGAGATGATGCAGCGGTACGCGCGCGCCGCCGGGCTGCGTCGACGGATCATCGTGCCGGTCCGTCCCCTCACCCCCGGGCTCTCCTCGCACTGGGTGGGCCTGATCACGCCGGTGCCGAGCGGCATCGCCCGTCCCCTGGTGGAGAGCCTGGTCCACGAGGCGGTCGCCCACGAACACGACATCGCCCGGCACATCCCCGACCCCGAGGGCGGGTTGACCGGCTTCGACGAGGCGGTACGGCTGGCCCTGGCCCGGATCCGGGACGCCGACGTGGAGACCCGATGGTCGACGGCGAGCGGGCCGGACGTGGCGGCCGAGCCGCTGCCGAGCGACCCGGACTGGTCCGGCGGCTCGGTCTACACCGACGTACGCGAACGATCGGTCGCCGCACCCCCGGCGGCCCTGTGGCGGGTGATCGAGGGGGTCGGTGGGGAGCACGGCTGGTACTCCTTCCCGCTGGCCTGGTCGGTGCGGGGATGGCTGGACCGCCTGGTCGGCGGGGTGGGACTGCGGCGGGGTCGGCGGGACCCGCACCGGCTCCAGATCGGCGAGGCGCTCGACTTCTGGCGGGTCGAGGAGATCGTCCCCGGTCGGCTGCTGCGGCTGCGCGCCGAGATGCGGCTGCCCGGTCGGGCGTGGCTGGAGATGCGCGTCGAACCCGACGAGACCACCGGGCACAGCCGGTACGTCCAGCGGGCCGTCTTCCTTCCCCGGGGACTGGCAGGTCACGCGTACTGGGCGGGGGTGGCCCCGTTCCACGCTGTGGTCTTCGGCGGAATGGCCCGCAACATCGCCCGGGGCGCCGAAGGGCAGGCCGCCGACGGCGTCGACCGGGCCGTCGGAGGCTAGACCGCCCGCGCTCCCGGAGCGCCGCGAGGACAGACCCTCGACGGCTCCGGGGGCGGTGGCCTCAGTTTCCGGCGCGGGGGCCGGTGACCTGGTTCGCGGTCACCGCGCCGGGTGGGACGAAGTCGCGTACCGGCTCGTGACGCAGCGAGGTGGTGAGGACCTGTCCCACCAGGTCGACGAGGCGACTCTGCACCGCCAGCCCCACCGGGTCCCCGGGGTCGTCCGGGTTGGCCGCCATCGTGGCCACCGCCACCTGCGGGGTGAAGGCGACCACAGTCTCGGTGCCGTACCCCTCGGAGCTGCCGGTCTTGCCGGCCACCGGACGGCCCAGCTTCGCCCGCAGGGCTGTCGCGGTGCCGCCGGTGCAGGCGGCGTACATCGACTGGTCCCCCACCGGGCAGCGGGCCGCGTCGACGGCGGCGCGGGCCACCTCGGTGTCGAGCACCTGCTTGCAGGCGGGGCCGCCGGCGGCCACCGGGCGGCCGGTACCGTCGGTGACCGACAGCACCGGTGTCGGCTTGCAGTACATCCCCTCGGCGGCCACCGTGGCGTACGCCCCCGCCAGGTCGAGCGGGGTGGTGGCGGCCACGCCCAGGGTGAACGGACCCCACTCCCGGGCACCGTACCGGGCCAGTCGGGCGTCCTCCTCGGCCCGCAGGACGATGCCGAGGCGCTCGGCCATCGCCACCACCCGGTCGGCCCCGACCTGCCCGGCCAGCCAGGCGAAGTACGTGTTGACGGAGAGACCGAAGGCGTCCCACATGGTCCGTGGGCCGTTCTGCCCGGCCGGGTTGGCGTTGCTCGGGCACCAGAAGCCACCGCAGCTGTTGGCCCCGGTGATCTTCCACCCGGTGACCAGCTGGGTCGGGGCGTCGAAGGTGGTACGCAGCGGCAACCCCGCCTCCAACGCGGCGAGCATGGTGAACAGCTTGAAGGTCGACCCGGCCTGGTAGCCGACGATGTCCCCGCCGCCGGCCACGAGCTGGTTGACCGTGTGCGGGCGGTTACGCAGTCCCGCCGGGTTCTCCGCGACGCCGTAGCGCCGGTTCACCGCCAGGGCGAGCACCCGCCCGGTCCCCGGCTCCACCACCGCCGTCGGGGCGGTGTGCGGGTGGTCGACGCCGTACACCCGCAGCACCTCGGTCTGGGTGGCGGCCTGGACCGTCGGGTCGAGGGTGGTGACGATCCGGAACCCGCCCTGTCGCAGGGTGCGCTGCCGCTCCTGCGGGGTGGCCCCGAACTCCGGTTGGGTGCTCCACCAGCGGGTGAACCAGTCGCAGAAGAAGCCCCAGTCGTTGCGCTGCGCCGACACCGCCGTGCAGTCGTTCGGCACCTCGCTCGGGTTCAGCCGCAGCGGCTCGATCCGCGCCCGGTCGGCGTCGACGGCCGTCACCTGCCCGGCGGCCACCAACTGGTCCAGCACGTACGACCGGCGGGACAGTGCCGCCTCCGCGTCGCCGTGGATCGGCTCGTCGGTGTCGGGCGACTGGAGCAGCCCGGCCAACAGGGCGGACTCGGCGAGGGTGAGGTGCCGGGGGGACTTGGAGAAGAAGCGCTGACTGGCCGCCCCGACCCCGTACGCCCCGGCACCGAAGTACGCGATGTTCAGGTATCCGGCGAGGATCTCGTCCTTGCTCAGTTCCCGTTCCACGGCGAGGGCGTACCGCATCTCCTGGAGCTTGCGGCCGGTGCTGATCTCGGTGGCCGCCTGCCGCTGCTCCTCGGTCAGACGCGGGTCGCTGCGCAGCACGTTGCGCACGTACTGCATGGTCAGCGTGGAGGCGCCCTGTCGGGGGCCGTCGCCGCGCTGGTTGGCGGTGAAGGCCCGCAGGACGGCCCGCGCGTCGACTCCCCGGTGCTGGTAGAACCGCAGGTCCTCGGCGGCCACCACGGCATGCCGGAGCATCGGTGCCACCTCGGCGAGGCGTACGTCGGTGCGGTTCTCGGTGTAGAACGACGTGATCAGGGTGACCCCGTCGTTGGCGTACAGGTTGGACCGCTGGGCTGTCGGCGGGGTCCGCAACGACTGGGGCAGCTGCGCGTACGCCCCGATGGTGGACTGCACCCCGATGCCGAGGACCAGGGCGGCCGGAAGGGCGGCCACCGCCAGCGCCAGCCCGGCCAGCAGGCCGGCGAGCAGCGCCGTCACCACCTTGTCGAGTCGGGTTCGGGCCCGGGTCCGGATCATCAGCTTCCCCCGCAGGAGCCAGTGGCTGGGACCCGCTCAGCATGGCCGTCCCGGAGGCGCGACAGCCCGGGAATCACCCATCAACCTGGAGAAAGCTCGTAAAAAGGACGCTTTCGAGGGACCTGGGAACAGCTCAGGAAAGCAGGGCTGCGGCGAGCGGGCGCACCGTCTCCTCGATCTCGTCGGCGACCCTGTCGAAACACTGGTCACCCCGCCCCCACGGGTCGTCCAGGTCGTCGGTGCGCAGCGCCGAGGCGCCGTCGCGGGCGGCGTGCACCGCCTCGACCAGGGCCACCCCCCTGGCGTACACCGCGTCCGGGGTCGCCCCGGTCGGTGGCAGGGCGGCGGTGTCCAGCGCCCCCAGGAGCCGACCGAACTCACCGAGCACGAAGGTGCGGGACGCGGCGTCGGGACGCAGCGCCACCACGTACTCCTGCTGGTCGGAGGTGGCGGTCAGGACCAGGTCGGCGGCCTCGATCTGGTCGGAGCGCAGTTTCCGGGCCGCGAACCCGTCGACGCTGCCGCCCCGCGCGACGACCTGCCGGGCGGCCGGAGGGTTCATCTCCTCCCCCGCGTGCCACCCACCGGTGCCGGCGCTGTGGCTGTGCACCAGCTCGTCGGCGCGCACCGGGTCGACCTCGGCGGTGACCAACCGCTCCTGCACGGCCCGCGCCAGCATCCGCTCGGCCATCGGAGAACGACAGATGTTGCCCATGCAGACGTGCAGGACGGTGAACGGGGGCACTACCCCACCTGACTCTCGACGATGTCCGGGACCACGTCGCGCAGTCGCTCCAGGCTGACCGCTCCGGCCCGCAGCAGCTGCGGAACGTCGCCGGTGAGATCGACGATCGAGCTGGGCACCGGGTCCGGGCACGGCCCGGCCTCCAGGTACGTGCGGACGGAGTAGCTGAGCTGATCGCGCGCCTGCTCGGCGGTGACCGCCGCGGGCTCGCCCGTCCGGTTGGCCGAGGAGACCGCCATCGGGCCGGTCTCCCGAAGCACCTCCAGGGCCACCGGGTGCAGCGGCATCCGGACCGCAACGGTGCCGGTCTTGTCGCCGAGGTCCCACCGCAGACTCGGCGAGTGCTCGATGACGATGGTCAGGGGACCCGGCCAGAACGCCTCGACCAGGTCACGAGCCGCCTGCGGCAGCGTGTAGACCAGCCCGTCGAGGGTGTGTCGGGAGCCGATCAGCACCGGCGGCGGCATCTGCCGGCCCCGCCCCTTGGCGTCCAGCAGGGCCTTCACCGCGTACGGCGTGAAGGCGTCGGCCCCGATCCCGTAGACGGTGTCCGTAGGGAGGACGACCAGTTCGCCGTTCTTGATCGCCTCGATGGCCGCGGCGATGCCGCGGTCGCGGTCGGCGGGCGACCGGCAGTCGTAGAGCATCACGAGGAGAAAGTCTGCCACGTCAGATCGGCTGCGGCGTCCCTGGCGTCCGACCGGCGGGACGCTGTCGCGTACCGAGGGCGTCCGGCCAGGTCCGGATGCCCGGCGACGGCGGTGAACCGACGGTCGGCGGCGAACAGCTCCGGGACCGCGAGCCCGTGTGTGTCGTCGTGTTCCACGCCCACCACCCCGCCCGGCCGCAGCAGGCGCGCGGCCACCGCGACCAGCGGCCGGATCACCTCCAGGCCGTCGGCCCCGGCGAAGACCGCCTGGTCCGGGTCGTGCCCGGCGACCTCCGGGGGCACGCCCACCGACCGGGGCACGTACGGCGGGTTGCAGAGCAGGACGTCGACGGTGCCGACGAGGTCGGCGAGCAGATCGGGTTCGGTGAGCAGGTGGGGGTCGGTGACGTCGGCGGCGACCACAGTCACCGGCCGGTCCCCGGCGGCGGCCCGCTCGGCGGTGTTACGACGCAGCCAGGCGAGGGCCGCAGGCGACCGCTCGACCGCCACCACCCGGGCCGACGGCACCTCGTGGGCCACCGCGAGGGCGATCGCCCCGGAGCCGCTGCACAGGTCCACCACCAGGGGTCCGCCCGCCTCGCCGGTGACGTCGCCCCCTGGCCGGGCCGGGGTGTCGCCCGTCGCCGCTCGCGCCCGGTCGACCCCCCATCCGGCGAGCAGCTCGGTCTCCGGTCGGGGGACGAACACCCCGGGACCGACAGCCAGCTCCAGGTGCCGGAACGGCGCCCGCCCGGTGAGATGCTGCAACGGCTCACGGGCCGTCCGACGGTCGACCAGCTCCCCCAGCCGGGCGAGTTGGTCGGGGCCGAGCGGATCGGCAAGCGCCAGCCGCCCCCGGGGCACTCCGAGCACGTGGGCGACGAGGAGTTCCGCCTCGACTCGGGCCGGTTCGACGCCGGCCGAGGCGAGTCGCCGAGCCGCCGCGGCCACCGCGACCGAGGGTCGTTGTGGTTCCGTACCCCCACGGGGGTGTCCTTGAGCGGCTGTCACGGGATAATCATGATGGGTCCGGAGCGTCCTCGGCGAATCGCGGACGCATGGCACACACCGACGAGAGGGGTGCGGGTGGGCTGGCTCGACCGGGTCACCGACCAGGTTGATGCCCTGAGGCAAGCCCGGTCTTTGCAGGAAGCAAGTTGCTCCGCCGAGGCGTACGCCATCCTGGACCGGGTGATCCGCACCACCAGTGACCCGTACGCGCGGGCCGACGCCCTGGTGCAGCGCCTGTCGGCACTGATCAATCTCGGTCGTACCGCAGAGTTCACCAGGGCCATCGAAGAGGCCTCCGGCACCGTTCGTGACCTGCCCGAACCCTATCTGCACGGGCACCTGGACGCGCTGGCCGCCGTCGCCGCGCAGCACCAGGGAGCGTTGGACCGGTGCGTCGTCCACCTGGTCCGGGCCGCCCGGTCGCTCGGGGCGGTGGAGAGCCCGGACCGGGACGCCGCATGGGGCTGGCACGACCTCGCCATGGCCTACTCGTACCTCGGCTTCCACGGCTACGCCCTCGGTGCCATCGAACGGGCCCGACAGCTCGCCGGGACCGTCGGGATCCCGGAGGCCACCTTCGCCGCGCCGGGGATCCGGCTGCGCAACGCGGTGGCGCTGGACCACAACGGCGACAGCGACGGCTGCCTGCGGGTGCTCCGGGACATCGCCGTCGACCTGCACCGGTACCGGCGCGACGGCCACGCGGCCGAACTGCGCCCGAGCAGCCTCGCCGCGTACGGGTACGCCGCCGCCCGCCGGGCCTGCCTCGGCGACCCCGCCGAGACCGGTGGGGACAACGACCCGGCCCGGTTGCTCGGCCACGGCGGGGACAGCGCCCGCGCCCGGGACATGCGCCAACTCGGGCAGGTCTGCCTGGCCGTCGTGGCCGACCGACCGGCCGAGGCGGTGACCCGACTGGACCAGGCCCGGGTCTCCCAGGAGACCCTCGGCGCCGCCGAGTCGGCCCGACTGCGCAGCATCGCCCTCGCCCGAGCCGGCGACCACGCGGCGGCACACCAGAGCGACAGGTTGGCGTTCCGCCTCGCCGCCCAGCGCAACGACCGGCTCCGCGACGTCTACATCGACGGCGTCGCCGCCCGGATCGACCACGAGGAGATGCGCCGGGAGGCCGCCCGCTACGAGAGCGAGGCGCTCACCGACCCGCTGACCGGGCTGCCCAACCGACGTCGGCTCGAACGCTACATCGCCGCGACCGTCGACCGGGGCGAGCAGGTCGTGATCGGGGTCTGCGACCTCGACGGGTTCAACGCCGTGAACACCCGGCACGGCCAGCACTCCGGGGACCTGGTGCTCCAGCGGGTGGCCGGGGTGATCAACCGGGTGATGCGCCGGGGCGACTTCGTCGCCCGCTACGGCGGGGACGAGTTCGTGGTGGTGCTCCCCGGGGCGAGCATGACCCAGGCGGTGGAGGTGGGCAACCGGATCCGGGCTGCGGTCCGCGCCGAGGACTGGGAGTCCCTCGTCCCCGGCACCCCGGTCGGCGTCAGCGTCGGATTCGCCCAGGTCAGCGGGGCGGGACCGGCGGTACGCCACGCCCTGCACGCCGCCTTCTCCGAGGCGGGCCGGGCCATCCTGCGGACCCGCTCCCAGCCCCGTACCGACTGACCCTGCGGCGACTGTGTCAGCGGCGGCCGAGGTCGGGATCGCCGGCCAGACGGGCCGCCCGGTCGGCCTCGGCGAGGGCGTCGAGCACCCCGTCCAGCTCGCCCCCGAGGGTCAGATCGAGGTTGTACGCCGTGTAACCGATACGGTGGTCGGTGATCCGGTTCTGCGGGAAGTTGTAGGTGCGGATCCGCTCCGAACGGTCCACCGTACGGACCTGCGCCTTGCGGGCGTCGGAGGCGGCGGCGTCGGCCTCGGACTGCGCGGCGGCCAGCAGCCGGGCCCGCAGGATCCGCATCGCCTGCTCCCGGTTCTGGAGCTGGGACTTCTCGTTCTGGCAGGACACCACGATGCCGGTGGGTACGTGGGTGATCCGTACCGCCGAGTCGGTGGTGTTCACCGACTGCCCCCCGGGGCCGGACGACCGGAACACGTCGATCCGCAGTTCGTTGGGGTCGATCGTGACGTCGACGTCCTCCGCCTCGGGCAGCACCAGCACCCCGGCGGCGCTGGTGTGGATCCGGCCCTGCGACTCGGTGACCGGGACGCGCTGCACCCGGTGCACCCCGCCCTCCCACTTCAGCCGGGACCAGACCCCGTTGCCGCCCTCGGGCACCCCCTTGGTCTTGATCGCCAACGAGACGTCCTTGACCCCGCCGAGGTCGGAGTCCTGTGCGTCGATCACCTCGGTGACCCAGCCCCGCCGCTCGGCGTAGCGGGTGTACATCCGCAGCAGGTCACCGGCGAACAGGGCCGACTCCTCACCGCCCTCGCCGGCCTTGATCTCGACGATGACGTCCTTGGCGTCGTGCGGGTCACGCGGGATGAGCAGCTCCGCGAGGCGTTCCTCCAGCACCGGCAGGGTCGCCGCGATGGACTCGACCTCGGTGGCGAACGAGGGGTCCTCGACTGCCAGCTCCCGGGCGGCGGCCAGGTCGGCGCGGGCCTGTTCCAGCTCACCGGCCGCCTTGTGCACCGGCACCAGCTCGGCGTAGCGGCGGCCGACCCGACGGGCGGCGTTCTGGTCGCCGTGCAGCGCCGGATCGGCCAGCTGCTTCTCCAGTGCGGCGCACTCGTCGAGGAGGGCGGCGAGGCGCTCGCTGCTCATGCGGTAATGCTCCTTCGACCACGATGGGGGTGGACCGGGCAGGATCTGACCGGCGGAACGGACCGGGTGACCGGCCGGTCCCGCTACGGGCGGGGTGCCGGTGTGACTACGACAGTGAGCACCGGCGACCATGCAAGCAGCGCCCGCGCCCGGGAGACCGGACGCGGGCGCCGACTACGCGTGGTTACTTGCCCTTGTTCTCCTGGTTGCCCTTGCCGGGCTGGACCTTGGCGTACTTCTGCTGGAACTTCGCGACCCGGCCGGCGGTGTCGAGGACGCGCTGCTTGCCGGTGTAGAACGGGTGGCAGGCGCTGCAGGTCTCGACGTGGATGGAGCCGCCCTTGGCGGTGCTACGAGTGGTGAAGGAGCTGCCGCAGGAGCAGGTCACCTCGGTGGTCACGTACTCCGGGTGGATGTTCGACTTCATGTCGCCTCGGTCCTTTCCTTGGTGGTCGCCGGGTCGCCCTGGTGTCGACGGACGTCGTGACGGGCGTGAACCGGTACCAGTGGCCGATTGACCAGTTTGCCATGCCCGGGAAGCGACCCGACAACCGGGCCGCACCCTGTGCTGCCTCTGACAACCCGCAGTCCCCGGTCCCGCATTCCCATCCCGGCCGGGGCCACACACCCCCGCCGCCAGGCGCTCGGTAGGCGGCGACGGAGACGACCCGGACAGGGCGAATGACCGTTTTGCCCCGGGCAGGGGTGTCGATCCGCCCGACGCCCCGGTCGGTGGGGTGCCGGTCGGTGGGGTGGTACGCGAACAGGGGCACCGCCGACGGCCGTGCCCCTGTTCGTACGTGCTGCGTTACTCGCCCGGTGTCGACTTCGCGATCTGCATCAGGAACTCGATGTTGGTCCGGGTCTGCTTGAGCTTGTCCAGCAGCAGATCCAGCGACGCCTGCGAGTCCAACGAGTGCAGGACCTTGCGGAGCTTGTGAATGATCGCCAGCTCCTCCGGCGCGAGCAGGATCTCCTCCTTACGCGTACCGGAGGTGTGGATGTCGATGGCCGGGAAGGTCCGCTTGTCGGCGATCTTCCGGTCCAGCTTCAGCTCCGCGTTACCGGTGCCCTTGAACTCCTCGAAGATGACCGTGTCCATCACCGAACCGGTCTCCACCAGGGCGGTGGCGAGGATGGTGAGGGAGCCACCGTTCTCGATGTTGCGGGCCGCGCCGAGGAAGCGCTTCGGCGGGTAGAGCGCCGTGGAGTCGATACCACCGGACATGATCCGGCCGCTGGCCGGTGCCGCCAGGTTGTACGACCGCCCCAGCCGGGTCACCGAGTCCAGCAGCACGACAACGTCGTGCCCCAGCTCCACCAGGCGCTTGGCGCGCTCGATGGCCAACTCGGCGACAGTGGTGTGGTCCTGCGGGGGACGGTCGAACGTGGCCGCGACGACCTCGCCCTTGACCGACCGCTGCATGTCGGTGACCTCTTCGGGCCGCTCGTCGATCAGCACCACCATGAGGTGGCACTCCGGGTTGTTGTGCGTGATCGCGTTGGCGATCGCCTGGAGCACCATGGTCTTACCGGCCTTGGGCGGGGACATGATCAGCGCCCGCTGGCCCTTGCCGATCGGGGTGACCAGGTCGATCACCCGGGTGGTGAGGATGTGCGGCTCGGTCTCCAGCCGCAGCCGCTCCTGCGGGTACAGCGGGGTCAGCTTGTAGAACTCGGGACGGTGCCGGGCCTCGTCGGGCTCCATGCCGTTGACCGTGTCCAGCCGGACCAGCGGGTTGTACTTGTCGCGCCGCTGCTCTCCCTCGCGGGCCGCGCGTACCGCACCGGTGATCGCGTCACCTCGGCGCAGGCCGTACTTCTTGATCTGGGACATCGAGACGTAGACGTCGTTCGGGCCGGCCAGGTAGCCGGTGGTCCGGACGAACGCGTAGTTGTCAAGCACGTCGATGATCCCGGCCACCGGGACGAGCACGTCGTCCTCGTTGACCTGCGGCTCGCGGCCACCGGTCTCCGCACCGTCGGCACGGTCGCCCCGACCCCGACGGCGGTCCCGGAACCGGCTGCGTCGGCCCCGACGGCCGCTGCCGTCGCCGTCGTCGTCACCGTCGTTGTCCCGCTCGGCCCGCTGTCCCCGGTCGTTGCGGTCGCGGTCGTTGCGGTCACCCCGGTCGTTACGGTCCCGGTCGCTGCGGTCGTTACGGTCCCGGTCGCCGCGCTCGGCCCGCTCGTTGCGGTCCGACCGGTCACCCCGGTCGCTGCGGTCCCGGTCGCTGCGGTCGTTACGGTCCCGGTCGCCGCGCTCAGCCCGCTCGTTGCGGTCCGACCGGTCACTGCGGTCCCGGTCGTTACGCTCCGCCCGCTCGTTGCGGTCGGACCGGTCACCCCGGTCGGTCCGCTCGGAACGTTCGGCCCGCTCGGTGCGGTCGGACCGGTCACCCCGGTCGGAACGCTCGGCCCGGTCGGTCCGCTCGGAACGTTCGGAACGGTCGGAACGCTCGACGCGGTCGGTCCGCTCGGTCCGGTCGCGGCTCTCGCCACGCTCGTTCGCCGGGGCGGTCGGCTCGTCGGTCGGCCGGGTCTCGGCCCGCGCCTCCTCGGGACGCGCCTCCGCGGCGGCCCGTGCCTCGGCAGCGGCAGCGGCCCGGCTCCGCCGGGTCCGGGGGCGACTCTCGGTCGCGGCCGGCGCCGGCTCCGCCGGTGCGGCCTCGGCGGCACCGCGGTCGGCGTCCGGGCGGGGAGCGCTCTCCCGCGCCGCCTCCTCGCGAGCACCTGCGGCCCCCGCTTCGGCCCGTGGTCGAGGGGTGCCGGCGGCGGCACCCTGCCGCTCGGAGATGGCGCTGATCAGCTCGCCCTTACGCATGCGAGCCGTGCCGGAAATGCCGAGCGACGCGGCGAGGCTCTGCAACTCCGGCAGCAGCATCGCGGACAGGCCGGTACCGCTGCGCCGGCGGCGGGTGGGGGCGGCGGCGGCTTCGCCAGCGACGTTGGAAACATCCGACGTCACGTCGGTGGTGTCGCTCAATGGATTCCTTCCCTCGATAGGCCGGACTGCCCGGAGTCGTAACCAGGTGGCCGGGCGGCCTCGGTGCACCCGCCTCGCATGACGCGTCGCGGGAGTCTGTGACACAGCAGCCGGACGGTTTCCCCGGTCACCGGCGTCGGTGGTCGGGTCTCGCCGTCTGCGACGACCTGTGGAAACTGCGGTGCGGCGTGGCCTTTGGCAGGGGTGACGGGCTGACCGCCGAGAGCTTCGGGGGTGCGCCGACCCGCAGGAGATCGCGTGCTTCGCGGCTGTGCTAGGCCTAGAGCGTAATCAACTCTTCCGACCTGCGGCAACAGGGTCCCGCTCGGCGTGTCCCAGTCTACCCCGGTGGACCCGGGCTCCGCTGACGTCTATCGGCAACCGCCAGATCTGGCAATCCATTCCCGGGTCGAAGCCCTCGCCCGGATCGACGAAGGCCAGTACGGTCGGGCCCGCCCCACTGACCACGGCCGGAACACCGGCTTCCCGCAACGCTGTCACCAGGGCATACGTCTCCGGCATGCCTGCGGCACGGTAGTGCTGGTGCAGCCGGTCGACGGTGGCCGGGAGCAGCAGGGTCGCGTCTGCGGTCAGCGCGTGCACCAGCAGAGCGGCCCGGCCCGCGCTCAACGCGGCGTCCGCGTGCG